>JACFNY010000282.1 GCA_019454625.1 Sphingomonadaceae bacterium | reverse complement strand
GAACCTCGGCCACATCGTCGGCGACGAGCTGCTTGCGGCGATGGCGCGGCGCCTGCTGCCCTGCATCCGCGCCAACGATTGCCTCGCCCGCCTATCCGGCGACGAGTTCGCGGTGCTGGTGAAGAACATCGACGCGCCGGAAGACACGATCCGCGTCGTCGAGCGTATCCAGAGCACGCTCAAGTCGCCGTTCGTCATCACCGGCGGCGAATGCTTCGTCTCCGCGAGCATCGGCATCGCCACCACCTTCTCGTCGCGCCGCTATTCGGAAGACCTGATCCGCGATGCCGATTTCGCGCTGCATACGGCGAAGTCGCGCGGACGCGGCGGCATCGCCATCTACCAGTCGAGCGCGCACAGCGTCGCGCGCGACATGTTCCGCATGGAGGCGGACCTCAGGAAGGCGATCGAGCGGCAGGAACTCGAACTCGCCTTCCAGCCCTACGTGAGCCTCGCCGAGAGGCGGCTTGCCGGCTTCGAGGCGCTCGCCCGCTGGAACCACCCGGAAAGAGGCCTCATCGTCCCGCTCGGGCGCTGGGCGATCGAAACCGCCTGTATGCAGCTTGCGGAGTGGCGGAAGCGCTGCCCAAGCGCGGAGGAGCTCACGGTCGGCGTCAACGTCTCTGGGCTCCAGCTCGCGCAGGACGACATCGTCGGCGCGGTCGAGGCCGCGCTCGCCGCCTCCGGCATCCCGGGCAGCGCGCTCAAGGTGGAACTCACCGAAAGCGCCATCGTCGAGAACCCGGAGCTGGCGCGCCAGATCTTCACCAAGCTGAAGCAGCTCGATGTCAGCATCGCGATGGACGATTTCGGCACCGGCTATTCGTCGCTCAGCTACCTTCAGCAGCTTCCCATCGACGTGCTGAAGATCGACCAGTCGTTCGTCGCCGGGATGCTGAAGTCGGACGACAGCCACAAGATCGTCACCACGATCATCGCGCTCGCCCGCAACCTCGGCATGAAGACCGTCGCGGAGGGCGTCGAGGAGCCGGGTCAGGCGGAGCGCCTGCGTGCGCTCGGCTGCGACACCGCGCAGGGCTATTTCTTCGCGCGCCCGATGACGGCGAAGGAAGCCGAGCAGTTCGTCGAAAACGGCCTCTGCTGCACGTTACCCAAGGGCGGCGTCGAGCAGCGCGTCGACGCGCGCAGCGTCGAGCGGGCATCCTGACGCCACCCAGTCGCGTTCGAAACGCTGCAACCGGCGGCTGACTTCCGGGCCGGCCGAGACGCCGCGCGCGATGATGTCCTTGCCGCTCACCGGCAGCGGCGGCTTTTCCCAGTTCGCGAGCGCTTCCCACGTCGAACGGCCTTCATCGCCGAGCAGCAGCAGCCGGTCGCGCGCTATCTCGACGCCGTTGAAATAGGCGGCAGCGTGGGGATCGCCCGGCAGCAGCGGGTCCGGGACGCCGAGCGCGTCCAGCCGCGTCGTATCGCGCCGCGACAGCCGCAGCCGCGCACCGAACTCCGCACCCAGCCCCGCGCGCTGCGGGAGCAGTGCGGCGAAGCGCCGGATCGGATCGGGCTCCGCGCCCCATTCCGCCTCACGCGCCGCGAGCGCCGCGAGGTTCGGCACGCGCGCGGGCAGGATTTCCGGCAGGACCGGCTTCAGGACGCCGAGCGACAGCATCAGCGCGAAGGTTTCCGGTGCGCGCGGCAGCACGAGGATACGGAACAGCTCGTCGCGGATGCGCTCGCGCGACAGGGCCATCAGATCATTTGCGCGCGCCGCGCAGGCCGCAAGCCCCTCCGCGTCCGGCTCGCCGCGCCCGAAACGGCTGTGGAAACGGAAGAAGCGCAGGATGCGCAGGTGATCCTCGGCGATGCGCTGCAAGGGCGCGCCGATGAAGCGGACGCGCCCCGCGCCCAGATCGTCCAAACCGCCGAACCAGTCGTCGATGTCGCCGGCGGGCAGCCGCGCATAGAGCGCGTTGATCGTGAAGTCGCGCCGCGCCGCGTCCTCGCGCCAGTCGTCCGTATAGGCCACGGTCGCGCGCCGCCCGTCGGTCGACACGTCGCGGCGCAGCGTCGTCACCTCCATGATGAGGTCGGGCGTCACCGCCGTCACGGTACCGTGCGCGATGCCAGTCGGCACCACCTGCACGCCCGCCGCCTCCAGCCGCTTCGTCACGTCCCCCGGCGAAAGCGCCGTCGCGAGATCTACGTCCGTCACCGGCAGGCCGAGCAGCGCGTCGCGCACCGCGCCGCCGACCAGCCGCGTGGTGCCGTTCGCGGCATCGAGCGCGTCGAGCACGGCGCTGCCGCCCAGCGTCGCCGCCCATGCCTGCGGGGGGAGCGTCCGCGTCATTGGGTGAGTATCCGCGCGAGGTTCACCACCATCCCGGCCGTCGCGCCCCAGATGTCGCCGCCCGGCCACGGGATCACGTAGAAGGTGCGCTCGCGTCCCTTCCACTCGCCCGTGCGGCGCTCGTGCTTCGATGCATCGAGCACATAGTCGAGCGGCACCTCGAACAGGCTCTCGACCTCGGCCTCGTGCGGCGACAGCGCAAGGTCGGGGGGAATGATTCCGACGACCGGGGTCACGCGGAAACCGGTGCCGGTCGCGTAGTCGTCGATCGGCGCGACGACCTCGACATGCCGGGGCGGCAGCGCGGTCTCCTCCTCGGCTTCGCGCAGCGCGGCGCGCACGGCGTCCTCGCCGGGGTCGAGCCTGCCGCCGGGAAACGCCACCTGCCCCGGATGCTTGCGGAGGGAGGCGTTGCGCTTGGTGAACAGCAGCGTCGGTTCGCGCCGCGCGATCACCGGCACCAGCACGGCGGCGGGGGTCAGCGCACCGAGGAGGCCGGTGTCGAAGTTGTCAATGTCATCGCCGAACTGCGGAAGATGGCCGGGGATGCGTTCGTAACGGCGCAGGCGGGCGCGTATCCAGTCGAGGTCGGGGCTCATGCGGCGGCCATCAGCGGGAAGTAGACGCCTTCGCTCCACACGCCGGGCGGATCGCCGCCCTCGGCGATGGCGATCTCGGCGAGCTCGTAATAGACCGGCCGCGCGATCCGGGCCTCGAGCCCGCCGCGCACGTGGAAGTAGGGCGTCTCGCCGCGCAGTGAAATCGCGTGCCCCGGCCCCGCGACCACCGGATCGCCGGTGTTGAGCGTGAAGCCGAGGCGGCGCGCCTCCCGCTCGCCCTCGCTCGCCATCGCCACGGCGATGAACGGCGCGTCCTCCACCACGATGTCCAGCTTCTCGGCGGGCGTCACCAGCACATACCGGCCATCCGGCTCGCGGCGCAGGATCGTGGAGAACAGCCGCACCATCTCGGGACGGGGGATCGGCGCGTCCTGATGGAACCACGTCCCGTCCCGCGCGA
>JACFNY010000281.1 GCA_019454625.1 Sphingomonadaceae bacterium | reverse complement strand
ACGCGCTCATCAAGATCAAGAACGAGGTCGATCCGACGCTGACCTTCCGCCGCTCGTGCCGCGAGGGCATCTGCGGATCGTGCTCGATGAACATCGACGGCTCGAACACGCTCGCCTGCACGAAGCCGATCGACGAAGTGAAGGGCGACGTGAAGATCACGCCGCTGCCGCACATGGAGGTCGTGAAGGACCTCGTGCCCGACTTCAAGCACTTCTACGCCCAGTACGCCTCGATCAAGCCGTGGCTGCAGACCGTCTCGACGACGCCCTCGGGCAAGGAGCGCATCCAGTCCCCGGAGGACCGCGAGAAGCTGGATGGTCTCTACGAGTGCATCCTTTGCGCCTGCTGCTCGACGGGCTGCCCAAGCTACTGGTGGAATTCCGACAAGTTCCTGGGCCCCGCGATCCTGCTGCAGGCCTACCGCTGGCTCGCGGACAGCCGCGACGAGATGAGCGGCGAGCGCCTCGACGCGCTGGAAGACCCGTTCCGCCTCTATCGCTGCCACACCATCATGAACTGCACAAATGTTTGCCCCAAGGGTCTGAACCCGGCAAAGGCGATCGCGGAGATCAAGAAGATGATGGTGGAGCGCCAGCTCTAGGATCGCTCGCCGCCGCGATGGCGTTCGATCGCTAACCTGATCATTTCCAAAACGAAATAAACCATTTCGCAAGACTCGCGCCGCTAGCGTCCCCCGCCATGGCAGGATGGGTTCACAAGATTGCGGTAGCCGCGGTCGTCGCCTTCGGATTCGGAGGGGCGGTACACGCGGCCGACTGGACATCGACCGTAACGCGGCTCATCGCTGCGCAGCACTCCTATCCGCGCAGTGCGCAGATTCGGGGCGACCAGGGCACGGCCAAGGTGCGGATCAGCGTGGATGCCGGGGGCAAGATCACCGGCGTCGAGCTCGTCAAGCCGACGGGATCGCAGATCCTCGACCGTGAGGCGGTGCGCATTCCGCAGAAGATCGGCACCGTGCCGCCTCCGCCGGGCGGTCCGACCCAACTGGTGATCCCGATCGCTTGGAAACTGACCTGACTGCCGGTTGCGGCGCGCCTCAGCGCTCCTGCTTCACGATTTCCGTCATGGTGACGCCAAGATGCTCGTCGACGAGCACGACCTCGCCGCGCGCGACGAGCCGATCGTTCACGAAGATGTCGATGGCCTCGCCGACGCGGCGGTCGAGCTCGATGACCGCGCCGGGCGCGAGCTTCAGGAGCTGGCTGACCTCGACTGCGGAGCGACCGAGCACGGCCTGTACGCGCACTGGCACGTCGAACACCGATTCGAGCTCGGCCGCGCTGCACAGTGCGTCGGCTGCCTCCTCGGGCGGCACCTCCGCCGCGAGCGCGCGGGCGGGTTCATAGTCGGGACGGAGGTCGTCCATCATGCTTCTCCCTGGGAAAGTCTCGGGCATCAGAACACGAACTCCTCGCTGCCGTCGCGATTGTCGGCGAGAACGATCTCGCCTGCGTCGGCGAGTTGCTTTGCAACCTGCACGATCGCCTGCCGGGCCTCCTCGGCCTCACGTAGACGAATGGGGCCCATCAGCTCCATATCTTCGCGCAGGATGCGCGCGGCGCGTTCCGACATGCTCATGAAGAAGAACTCGCGCAGCGCCTCGCCCGCGCCCTTGAGCGCCGCGGCGAGGCGGTTCTTGTCGACATTGCGGAGCAGCGTCTGGACGCTGGCCGGGTCGAGCCGGGCCAGATCCTCGAACGTGAACATCAGCGTGCGGATGCGCTCGGCAGTGTCGAAGGCGCGGTCTTCCAGCGCCAGCATGAAACGCGCCTCGGCGCTGCGGTCGAGGTGGTTGAAGATCTCCGCCATCATCTCGTGCGCGTCGCGGCGCGTGATGTGCGAGAGGTTGGAGAGGAGTTCGGCGCGCAGCGTCTGCTCGACCTCCTCGATCACGTCCTGCCGCACCGCGCCGGTGCGGAGCATCCTCAGCACGACGTCCATCGCGAAGTCGTCGGGCAGGCGGGAGAGCACGCGCGCGGCATGGGCGCGCCTGATCCTGCCGAGCACGACGGCGACCGTTTGCGGGTGCTCGCCGCGAAGGTAGGCGGCGAGGGCATCCTCGTTCACCTCGCCGAGCGTATCCCACATCGTTTCGCCCATGGGCTTCGCGGTGTCGGCGGCGGCGCTGGAGACCTCTCCGGCGAATTCGGCGAGCAGATGTTCGGCGAGCGGGCCGGGGACCGGGCCGAGCCGCGCCATCGCGGCGCTCAGCACCCGGGCCTCGTCATTGCCGAGATGCGCCCAGATCGCACTGCCGTGCTCGCGCCCGAGCGCAAGCATCAGTGCGGCGGCGCGCTCGATGCCGGTGAGCCCGGAAGACGGCGCCATCGGCGCGTCCCAAGGCTCGGCGCGCAGGGCTGCGGCAGGCGCGCTCATGCGGACATCCACCGGCGCACCACCGCGGCGGCGGCGGTAGGGCGCGTAGTAACGGCCTCACCCGCGCGGCGAAGCGCCGGGCTGTGGGCCGTATCGGCCGTGAAAGGCTCGAAGACCGGAGCAGGCGGCGGCGCTTCCGCTGCTTCCGGTTCAGGTACGGCTGGAGCGCTCCGTCCGAACGCCCGCAGGGTCAGGAACAGAACCGCGAGGCCCAGAATCCCGGCGAGGCCGATACGCGCGAGCGGCAGAAGCGCGTCCTCCCCGATGCCGAAAAACGCGGGAGCGGCCTGCGTCGGCGCGAAGCGCACTGTCTCGACGGTCAGCGAATCCCCGCGTATCGCGTCGAAGCCCACGGCGTCCCGCGCAAGGCGGGTGAAGCGCGCGAGTTCGGCTTCGGTGCGGGGGCGGTAGTCCGCACCTTCTGCCTGATGTCCATTGACCATGACCGAAACGGTCAGGCGGCGGATCTGGCCGCTGCTGCGGATCGTGGTTGTCTCGGTGCTGTTTATGCCGGGTTCGCGAGCTTCGGAGACCTGCCGGGTCTGGTCGGGTTCGATTTCCGCCGAAACGATCGCGCGCACGTTCTCGCGGCCGACGATGGTGCCGATCAGGCCCTCGACCTGCTCGCGGAGCCGTGTTTCCACGACCGCCTGCCGGTCGGGAGGGAGTGCGGGGACTGCGGCTGCAGGCGCAGGTCCGGCGGTCGGGGAGGGGCTACGCAGCAGCGCGAGGCCGAACAGCGCGGCGACCACCGCGCAGAGCACGGCGATCAGCAGCAGCCGCACTTTCCCATTCTGCTCCGGCGCTTTCAGGGCCTGTTCCACACGCACACGATTCCCGACCGATGATCAATGCGGAACTGTGGAGCCCGGATGGTGAATATGGCGTAAAGACATGCCCGTCCGCCGCGACGGATCGCCATGCGTCGGACGTGGA
>JACFNY010000280.1 GCA_019454625.1 Sphingomonadaceae bacterium | reverse complement strand
GGTTCCGGAGCGTCATGCCGCGCAGGCTCAAGGGCGCGAACATCGGCGCGCGGCGGGCCTTGCCTGCGCCCGCCTGCTCCTGGAACCAGATTTCGGCGCTGTCCAGCCACGCGCGGTCGCGCAGGCGCAGGTTCTCGTGCGAGATGCGCTGCGAGCGCGTGAGCAGGGCATAGTTGAACTGCACGGGGTCGAGATCGAGGTAGCGCTCCACCTCCTCGAACCATTCCATCGAGTTGCGCGCCGCCGATTGCAGGCGCAGCACCTCCACCCGGCGTGCATCCTCATATTTCCGGAACGCGTCGGCCAGCGTCGGCTCGCTGTGGATATAGTCGGCGAGCGCCACGGCGCTTTCCATCGCGAGCTTGCTACCCGAACCGATCGAGAAATGCGCCGTCGCCGCCGCGTCGCCGAGCAGCGCGACGTTCTCGTAGGACCAGCGCTCGCAGAGCACGCGCGGGAAGTTGATCCACGCCGAGCCGCGGATGTGCGCTGCGTTCGACATCAGCGGATGCCCGCCGAGGTGCCTTGCGAAGATGCGCTCGCAGGTCGCGATCGACTCTTCCTTGGTCATCTCGCCGAAGCCGAAAGCGGCCCATGTGTCTTCCGTGCATTCGACGATGAACGTCGCGGTGTCGGCATCGAACTGGTAGGCGTGCGCCCACACCCAGCCGTGCTCGGTCTTCTCGAAGATGAAGGTGAAGGCGTCGTCGAACTTCTGGTGCGTGCCGAGCCAGACGAACTTGCACTTGCGCACGTCGATGTTCGGCTGGAAATGGTCCGCGAACTCGGTGCGCGTGCGGGAGTTGAGCCCGTCCGCGGCAACAACGAGATCGTATTTTTCCATGTAGTGGCGCGTCGGCTCGGCCTCGGTCTCGAAACGGATCTCGACGCCGAGCTCCAGCGCCCGCGCCTGAAGCAGCAGCAGGAGCTGCTTGCGCCCGATGCCGCAGAAGCCGTGCCCGGTGGAAACCGTCCGCACGCCGTTGTGGACGACGGCGATGTCGTCCCAATAGGCGAAGTGCTCGCGGATCGCGGCGGCGCTGACGGGATCGTTCGCGGCGAGGTTGTCCAAGGTCTCGTCGGAGAGCACGACGCCCCAGCCGAAGGTGTCGTCCGGGCGGTTGCGCTCGATCACGGCGATGCGGTGCCCCGGATCGCGCAGCTTCATGCAGATGGCGAAATAGAGGCCCGCAGGCCCACCGCCGAGTACAGCCACATCCATCGCATGACCTCCCTTGTCGATGAGTCGGAGGCTGACATGGCGGCCTTATTATTTCAAGCTTAAAGTTTCAGGGTTGAAATATTTCCGCATTGACGCATGGTGAGGGACAACGGACGGGAACAGACATGGACCTTCACGCGATCACGGACTGGGACGACGCCTACGCCAACGCCGCGCATATCGCGGACGGCGACCGCTGGCCGGACGCATGGGTGGCGCCCGCCCGGCACTGGCGCGAGGCGTGCGGCGCACGTGCGATGCTCGACCTTCCCTATGGGAACGCCCCGCGTAACCGATACGATCTGTTTCTGCCCGAAGGCGGTCCGCGCGGTCTCGTCGTCTTCATTCACGGCGGCTACTGGCTCGCCCTCGACAAGAGCTACTGGTCGCACCTGTCGCGCGGGCCGCTCGCGCGCGGGTTCGCCGTGGCGATGCCGTCCTACACGCTCTGCCCGGAAAGCCGTATCGGCGGCATCGTGCACGAAATCGGCACCGCCATCACCGCCGCCGCTGCGCGTATCGACGGCCCCATCTTCATCACCGGCCACTCGGCGGGTGGGCACCTCGCCGCGCGCATGGTCGCCGCGCCCTCGCCGCTGCCGCGGGAGGTCGCGGCCCGTGTCGCGCATACCGTGCCGATCTCGGCGCTCGCCGACCTGCGCCCGCTGATGCGCACGGAGATGAACGGTACGCTCCGCATCGACGACGCCGAGGCCGCCGCGGAAAGTCCCGCGCTGCTCGCCCCGCTGCCCGGCACGCGCGTCACCTGCTGGGTCGGTGCCGACGAACGCCCCGAGTTCCGCCGCCAGTCGGCGCTTCTCGCCAACATCTGGACCGGTCTCGGCGCCGCGACGGCGCGCGTCGAGGAACCCGGCCGCCACCACTTCAACGTCATCGACGGCCTCGAAGACCCCGATCACCCGCTGACGCAGACGCTCCTCGGCGAGTAGCTCAGTCCTTTTTCAGCCAGCGGTCGTACCAGCCGATGTTGGCGCGGATGCGGTGCGCGAGGTAGCTCGGCACGGTGAGGCCGTGGTTCTCGCCCGGATAGACGATCAGCTTCGTGGGCACGCCCCGCGTCTTCAGCGTCAGGTACATCTGCTCCGCGCCGACGCACGGCACGTTGTCGTCGGCATCCGCGCACTGGAACAATGTCGGCGCGGTGATGCGCTCGGGCTCAAGGAACGGATAGGCGAGCTTCTTCCACGTGTCGAAGCTCTCCCACGGCGTACCGAGTTCGAGGATGTACTCGCGCTGGTACATGTCGACGCCCCACGTCGCGAGGATGTTGGAGACGCCCGCGCCCGCCACCGCCGCCCTGATGCGCTTGTCGTGCGCGATCATGTAGCCGGTGAGGATGCCGCCGTAGCTCCAGCCGCCGACGCCGATGCGGTCCGGATCGGCGATGCCGCTCTCGATGGCGTTGGTGATGCCGGCGCTGATGTCATCGGCGTCGAGGTTGCCCCAGTCGGCATAGATGGCGCGGGAGAAATCGAAGCCGCGCCCCGACGAGCCGCGCGGGTTCACCTTCAGCACCACGTAGTCCGCCGCCGCGAGCGCCCGCGCGTCGAGATCGAACTCGTGGCTGTGCTGGTACACCGGCCCGCCGTGGATGTCCGCGACCAGCGGGTAGCGCTTCGCCGGGTCATAATCCGGCGGGAGCGTATAGAAACCGTGGATTTCGGCGTCGCCGCTCCTGAAGCTGACGTCACGAACTTCGCCGAGCGTGCGGTCGTTCAGCCACGGATTATGATCGGTGAGTTGCCGCGCACCCGATTTTTCGAGCGCGTAAAGCTCTGACGGCTTTTCGTTCGTGGTTTCGAGGATGGCGATGCGGCCGTCCTTCGCCACGGCATAGTCGTAGGCGAAGCGCGCGCCCTTCGTCAGATACGTGATCTTGCCGTTCTTCGCGTCGACGCGCGCCAGCCAAGTGTCGCGGTCGCCCTCGATCTGCGCGAGGATCGACCCGTCCGGGGCGAAGCGCGGGTAGTAGAACCAGAGGTCGAGCTTGGCGGGCCGCGTCACCGCGCCCGTCGCCACGTCCGCGACGGCGAGGTGCGGCGTGCCGTAGTAGAGCCACTTGTCCTCCATGCCTTCGAGCCAGACGATACGCTTCGAA
>JACFNY010000279.1 GCA_019454625.1 Sphingomonadaceae bacterium | reverse complement strand
AACGCGGCGGGCGCATGGGCGGACGAGGTCGCCGCGCTGGCGGGCACGCGGCCGCTCGGCGTGCAGCCGCTGCGGCGCACGATGGTCGTCGCCGATCTGGGCGCACCCGTGGATCCCGGCCTGCCGGTGGTGTTCGACGTGGCGGGCAGCTTCTATTTCAAGCCCGACGCGGGCATGATCTGGGTCAGTCCCCACGACGAAACCCCGGCACCGCCAAGCGACGTGCAGCCCGAGGAACTCGACATCGCCGTCGCCGTCGACCGCTTCGAACGCGCGACGACGGCGACGGTGCGGCGCGTCGCGCGCGCGTGGGCGGGGCTGCGCAGCTTCGCGCCGGACCGGCTGCCGGTCTACGGCTTCGCGCCCGATGCGCCGGGCTTCTTCTGGTGCGCCGGGCAGGGCGGCTTCGGCGTGCAGACCGCGCCGGCGGCGGGGGCGATGGCGGCGGCGCTGATCACGGGCGCGGCATGGAGCGCGCCCGGAACCGATACGGCCGTCGACCCGGGGCGCTACGCGCCCGCGCGTTTCAGCGGCATCTAGCGTTCAGGCTTCGCCCGCAACGGCGGAAAGCCCGGCGATGGCGAGGTTCGCGAGCTGGTCGGCGCGCTCGTTCTCGGGATGCCCGCTGTGGCCCTTCACCCACTGCCAGTCGACGCGGTGCGGCGCGGCGGCGGCGATCAGCGCCTGCCACAGGTCGGCGTTCTTCACCGGTTTCCTGTCGGCGGTGCGCCAGCCGTTCCGCTGCCAGCCGTGCACCCATTTGCTGATGCCGTCGCGGACATAGACGGAATCGGTGGTGAGCCTCACGGCGCAGGGCCGCTTCAGCGCTGTCAGCGCCTCGATCGCGGCGGTGAGCTCCATGCGGTTGTTGGTCGTCAGCGACTCCGCGCCCATGAGTTCCAGCTCCCTGCCCTTCGCGCGCAGGATGGCGCCCCAGCCGCCGGGCCCGGGGTTGCCCTTGCAGGCGCCGTCGGTGAACACCTCGACGTCGGGCGCGGGAGGCGCGGCGCTCATTCGGCCTCGCGGTAGCGGATGAGCCGCCGCGCGAACGCCATCGGGTCCTTGCGGGTGACAAGCGCATCGGCGGGGGTGTTGAGCCAGTCCCACGCGCGCGTCAGCAGGAAGCGCAGCGCCGATGCGCGGCGCAGCACCGGCATCGCCGCCGCCTCCGCCTCCGTGACCGGGTGGGCCGCGCGATAGCCCGCCTCCAGCGCCGCCGCGCGCTCCGGGTAGAAGACCTCGCCGTTGTTGCTGAAGCACCATGCGCCGTGCATCACGGCGAGGTCGTAGGCGCGCGCGTCGGTGCAGGCGAAATAGAAGTCGATGATGCCGGTGACGGTGTCGCCGAGCGCGAGCACGTTGTCGGGGAACAGATCGGCATGGATCGTCGCCTGCGGCAGATGCGCCGGCCAGTGCACCGCCTGGAATGCAACCTCGGTCTCGATGAGCGCGGCGAGGCCGGGGTCGATCTCGCCCGCGCGCGGCAGACACCTCGCGGCAAGCTCCAGCCGGCCCTGATGGCCGAGCGCATTGGGGCGCGTGCCCGCGAAATCCGCGGTCGCGGCGTGCAGGCGTCCGAGCGCTTCCCCGGCGGCGCGGCACAGCGCGGGCGTGGGTTCGGTGACGGAAATGCCGGTCAGGAACTCGATCACGCACGCCGGGCGGCCCGCGAGATCCTGCAAGGACTCGCCCGCGCGGTCCTCGATCGGCCGCGGCACGGGAAGCCCCCTGTCCGCCGCATGGCGCATCAGCGCGAGGAAATAGGGGAGGTCGGCGGCGGCGACCCGCTTCTCGTAGAGCGTCAGGATGTAGCGCCCGCGCGTGGTGTCGATCAGGTAGTTGGAGTTCTCGACGCCCTCGGCGATGCCCTTGGCGGCGACGAGGTCGCCGATGTCGTAGCGCGCGACGAACGCGGACAGGACCTCCGCAGGCACATGCGTATAGACGGCCACGCTCTACTCCGTGAGCACGCGCGGGAGCTTGAAGGCGACGTCCTCGACCGCGGTCGAGACCTGCTCGACGCTGAGCCGGCGCCGCTCGCCGAGCGCTTCGACGAGTTCCTGCACCAGCACCTCGGGCGCAGACGCGCCCGCAGTGATGCCCACCGTGTCCGCGCCCGCGAGCCAGGCCCAGTCCAGATCGGCGGCGCGCTGGACGAGGTAGGCGCGCGCGCCGCAGCGTTCCGCGACCTCGCGCAGGCGCAGCGAGTTCGAGGAATTGGGCGCGCCGATCACGAACACGACGTCGCACGCGTCCGCGATCACCTTCACGGCGTCCTGCCGGTTGGAGGTCGCGTAGCAGATGTCCTCGCCGCGCGGCGACTGGATGGCCGGGAAACGGCGGCCCAGCGTCTCGACGATCGCGCGTGTGTCGTCCACGGAGAGCGTCGTCTGCGTGAGGAAGGCGAGGCGCGACGGGTCGTCGACCGCGACGGTTTCCGCGTCCTCGATCGTTTCCACGAGCGTCATCGCGCCCTCGGGCACCTGCCCGAACGTGCCGATCACCTCGGGATGCCCGGCGTGGCCGACGAAGATGATGTGACGCCCTTGTGCGATCAGCCGTTCGGCCTGCCGGTGCACCTTGGAGACGAGCGGGCAGGTGGCGTCGACATACACCATCCGGCGGGCCTCGGCCGCCCTCGGCACGCTTTTTGGCACGCCGTGCGCCGAGAAGATCACCGGCACGTCCTCCGGCACCTCGTCCAGCTCCTCGACGAACACCGCGCCCTTGGCGCGCAGGTTCTCGACGACGAAACGGTTGTGGACGATCTCGTGGCGCACATAGACGGGGGCGCCCCACTTTTCGAGCGCGAGCTCGACGATGCGGATCGCGCGGTCCACGCCCGCGCAGAAGCCGCGCGGAGCGGCGACCAGCACCCTCAGCGGGCGCTTCAGTTCCGGATCAATGTCGGCCATGACGGCGCCCCCTCTACGCGATTGCTTGCCGCTTCAAAAGCCGCTTCCTATAGAGACGGGCGACAGGGGCGCCAAAGGGCGTCTTCAGCCCGATGCGGGAAGGATCGTCAGACGTGCGCCAGTTCTTCGTTGTTGTGCCTGCGCTCCTCATGCTGGCGGCCTGCGGCGGCGGCAATCCGCTGAAGATCACGCGCAGCCCGTGCCCCGCGGCGGGCACGCTCCAGTACGCGAGCGAGGTGACATTGTTCTCGCCCGAAACCAGCCGCGACGCGAGCGCGATCGACGTGACCGCCGCGATCACCAACGTCCGCGCCACCTGCGCCGAATCGACAGAACGGCTGAACAGCCAGCTCAGCTTCGACGTCGTCGCGCAGCGCGCCAGCGCCGGCGGCGCGCGCGAGGTGACGCTGCCCTATTTCGCGGTGGTGCTCCGCGCGG
>JACFNY010000278.1 GCA_019454625.1 Sphingomonadaceae bacterium | reverse complement strand
CGGTTTGCCGAACGCATTTTCCAAGGAGAAGACCATGTCCGACAATTTGCTTGGGGTTTACAGCCGGGCGCCGCTCGCCGTCGATCGCGGCGAGGGGGCGTGGCTCTATGATACGGACGGCAACCGCTGGCTCGACTGCGTGATGGGCATCGCCACCGACGCGCTCGGCCACGCGCATCCGAAGCTGGTCGCGGCGCTGGACGCACAGGCGAGGAAGCTGTGGCACGTCTCCAACATCTTCCGCATTCCGGGGCAGGAGGCGCTGGCGAAGCGCCTGATCGACGCGACCTTCGCGGACGTGGTGTTCTTCGGCAACTCGGGCTCCGAGGCGATCGAGGGCGCGCTGAAGACGGCGCGCCGCTATCACCATGTGAAAGGTTCGCCGGAGCGCGTCGACGTCATCGGCTTCGCGGGCTCGTTCCACGGCCGCACCTATGCGGCGGTGAACGCATCGGGCAACGCCGCGTACCTCGACGGCTTCGGCCCGCGGCTTCCGGGCTATGTGCAACTGACGATCGACGACGAGGCGGGCATCGCCGAGGCGATCGCGCGCCCGACCACGGCGGCGGTGATCGTCGAGCCGGTGCAGGGCGAGGGCGGCGCGCGGGCGCTCTCCGGCGAATGGCTGAAACGCGTGCGCGAGCTTTGCACGCAGCACGGCGTCCTCCTCATCTACGACGAGGTGCAGAGCGGCATGGGCCGGACCGGCAAGCTGTTCGCGCACCAGTGGTTCGAAGGCGTCGAGCCGGACATCATGGCGATCGCCAAGGCGCTCGGCGGCGGCTTCCCGATCGGCGCGTTCCTCGCCACGACCGAAGCGGCGAAGGGCATGGTCGTCGGCACGCACGGCTCCACCTTCGGCGGCAACCCGCTGGCGATGGCGGTGGGCATCGCGGCGTTCGACGAGATCGCCAAGGAAGAGACGCTGGCGCACGCCCGGGCGATCTCGGCGGATTTCGTCGAGCGGCTGAACGTGCTGAAGGACAAGCACAGCGACCTCATCGTCGACGTGCGCGGCAAGGGGCTGCTGATCGGTCTCAAGCTCGTGCCCAACAACCGCGAGTTCATGGCGCTGGCGCGCGACCACGGCATCCTCGTGGCGGGCGGCGGCGAGAACTGTGTGCGTCTGCTGCCGCCGCTGATCCTCAGCCACGACGAGGTGGCCGAGGCGGTGAAGCGGCTCGATTCCGCGTTCGCCGACGCGCGGACGCGCCTCGCCAAGGCGGCCTGATGCTGGTGATCCGGCCGGCGCGGCCGGCCGATCTCGACGTGATGATGGAACTCGCGGTGCTTTCGGGCCGCGGGTTCACCAGCCTGCCCGAGGACGAGGCGACGCTTTCCGCGCGCCTCGAACTCGCCGAGGCGAGCTTCACCGGCGCGGTGGCGCCCGCCGAGGCGTGGTACACGATCATGCTGGAGGACACGGAGACGGGCCGTGTCGAGGGGCTGGCGGGTGTGCGCGCAGCCGTGGGGCTGAAACGCCCGCACTTCTCGTTCCGCGTGATGACGCTCGCGCAATATTCCTCCGCCATCGGCACGCGCTTCGATCACCAGGCGCTGGTGCTGGTGAACGAATGCGGCGGCTGGACCGAGGTGGGATCGCTGTTCCTGCGGCCCGAACGGCGCAGCGGCGGCGCGGGCAGCCTGCTCGCCCGCTCGCGATACATGCTGATCGGCGCCGAGCCGACGCGCTTCTCGCACACGATCATGGCCGAGCTGCGCGGCTGGTTCGACGAGACCGGCAAGTCGCCGTTCTGGGAGGGAGTCGCCTCCAAGTTCTTCCGCCTGCCGTTCGAGGAGGCGGACCGCATGGTGATGTCCACCGACGGGCAGTTCATCCTCGACCTCGCGCCAAGGCACCCGATCTACGTCGACCTGATCGACAAGGATGCGCGCGAGGCGATCGGCCGCGTGCACCGCGACGGCGAACCGGCGCTGGCGCTGCTCGAGAAGGAAGGCTTCGAGCGCTCCGGCCTCATCGACATCTTCGACGGCGGGCCGACGATGACCTGCCCGGCGGGCGAGGTGGCGACGATCCGCGCCACGCGCACGCTGCGGCTGGAGATCGGCGATCCGGGCGAGGCGCAGGCGCTGCTCTCGACGGTCCAGATCGACGGGTTCCGCTCGGTGCGCGCGTCGGCGCGCGTCGGCGAGACCAATGTGACCATCAGCAAGGAGGCCGCCGACGCGCTGAAGCTGCACAGCGGCGATCCGGTGAGGGTATCGGCATGACGACGTTCCGCTCGATCGACCCAGCCACGGGCGAAAGCGTCTGGGAAGGCGCGGCCGCGGGCGCGGACGACTGCAACGCCGCCATAGCGAAGGCACGGGCGGCGCTCGGGGCGTGGCGCGGCCGCCCGGCGGACGCGCGCATCGCGCTCGCGCGACGCTATGCCGAGGTGCTCGGCAGCCGCAAGGCGGAGCTTTCGCGGCTGATCTCCCGCGAGACGGGCAAGCTGCTCTGGGAGACGGAGGCGGAAATCGCCTCGATGATCGGCAAGGTCGAGGTGTCGATCCGCGCCTTTACCGAGCGCACCAGCGAGCGGGCGGCGGCCATGCCGTTCGGCCGTGCCGTGCTGCGCCACCGGGGGCACGGCGTGATGGCGGTGCTGGGGCCTTACAACTTCCCCGGCCATCTGCCGAACGGGCACATCGTCCCGGCGCTGATCGCGGGCAACACAGTCGTCTTCAAGCCCTCGGAGATCGCGCCCGCCATCGGCGCGGCGATGGTCTCGGCGTGGGCGGAGGCGGGGCTGCCGGAGGGCGTGCTCAACCTCGTGCAGGGCGCGCGGGCGACCGGCGAGGCGCTCGTCGCGGGCGACATCGACGGGCTGCTGTTCACCGGATCGGCAGGTGCGGGCGCGGCGCTGAGGCGCGCGCTCGTGGACCGGCCGCACGTGATCCTCGCGCTCGAACTCGGCGGAAACAATCCGCTCGTGGCGTGGGATTCGCCGGAGGCGGCCGCGTCGATCATCGTGCAGTCGTCGTTCGTGACCACGGGGCAGCGCTGTTCGTGCGCCCGGCGGCTGATCGTGCCCGAGGGCAGGGTCGGCGACGCGATCGTGGAGGCGGTGGACGCGATGGCCGGGCGGCTCCGCGTCGCGGCATGGGATGAACCGGGCGCCGCCTTCATGGGGCCGCTGGTCTCCGACGCGGCCGCTGCCGGTGCACGGATGGCGGCGGACGGGATCGTTTCGCGCGGCGCGAAGGTGATTCGGTCGTTCGAGGGCATCGCGGGGCGTCCGGCGGCGTTCGTCACGCCCGCGATCCTCGACGTGACCGGCATCGACGCGCCCGACGCCGAGATCTTCGCGCCGGTGGTGCAGGTGATCCGCGTGCCGGACTTCGACGCGGCGATGCGGGCG
>JACFNY010000277.1:2880-3382 GCA_019454625.1 Sphingomonadaceae bacterium | reverse complement strand
GGCCTCGCCGCCTATTTCTGGTCCCGCGACGTCGGGCGCGTGTTCCGCGTGGCGGAAGCGCTGGAATACGGTATGGTCGGCGCCAACGAGGTGCTGACCTCGAATGAAGGCGCACCGTTCGGGGGCATCAAGGAATCCGGCATCGGCCGCGAAGGCTCCCGCTACGGCATCGAAGACTTCATCGAAATCAAGTATCTCGCGCTCGGCGGAATCGCCGCAGCGGCCTGAACAGGAGAGCGATATGAAGACCAGCAATGAAGTTCTCGCAGCCCGTGCCGAGGCCGTGGCGCGCGGTGTGTCCCACGTCACCAGCGTCGTCTGCGACCGCGCGCAGAACGCCGAGATCTGGGATCTCGAAGGCCGCCGCTACATCGACTTCGCGGCGGGCATCGCCGTGTGCAACACGGGCCACAACCACCCGGACGTGAAGGCGGCCGTGATCGCCCAGCTCGACCGCTTCACGCACACCAGCTTCAACGTCTCCATGTACCCGCAATACGTC
>JACFNY010000277.1:0-2870 GCA_019454625.1 Sphingomonadaceae bacterium | reverse complement strand
CGTCGAACTCGCGCAGCGCCTGAACGCGCTCGTGCCGGGCAGCGGCCCCCGCAAGACGATCCTCGTCTCGACGGGCGCCGAGGCGGTGGAGAACGCCGTGAAGGTCGCGCGCGTCGCCACAGGCCGCAGCGCCGTGATCGCCTTCTCCGCGGCGTTCCACGGACGCACGATGATGACGATGGCGCTGACCGGCAAGGTGACGCCCTACAAGGCCGGGTTCGGCCCCTTCCCCGCCGAGGTGTTCCACGCGCGCTTCCCGGATGAAGCGGCAGGCGTCACGGTGGAGGACAGCATCGCCAGCATCCACGACATCTTCCACGAGGATGTCGATCCGGCCCGCGTCGCCGCGATCATCATCGAGCCGGTGCAGGGCGAAGGCGGCTTCAACATCGCGCCTGTCGCGCTTCTGCAAGCGCTGCGGAAGCTCTGCGACAACCACGGCATCCTGCTCATCGTCGACGAGATCCAGACCGGCTTCGGACGCACCGGCGCGCTGTTCGCGCACGCCCGCGCCGGCATCGAGGCGGACATCGTCACGATGGCGAAGGGCATCGCCGGCGGCTATCCGCTCGCCGCCGTCACCGGCCGCGCCGACCTGATGGACGCGTCCCCGATCGGCGGCCTCGGCGGCACCTACGCGGGGTCGCCCGTCGCCTGCGCCGCAGCGCTCGCGGTGCTCGACGTGATCGAACGCGAGGGCCTGTGTGTGCGCGCCGAAGCGATCGGGCAGACGATCGAGGCGCGGCTCGCCGATCTGCGCGCGCGGGCGCGCAAGGGCGTCATCGGCGACATCCGCCGTCTGGGCGCGATGGTCGCGATGGAGCTTCGCTCCGCCGAGGCGCCGCACGCCGCCGATCCGGCGCTGACGCGCGCGCTGATCGCGGAGGCGCAGAAGCAGGGCCTGATCCTGATCTCCTGCGGCACCAAGGGCAACGTCATCCGCTTCCTGATGCCTCTGACGATCCCGGACGTGCATCTGGAAGAGGGCCTCGCGATCCTCGAACAGTCGCTCGCCGCGCTCGACGTGCTTCCCGCCCGGCTTGCCAACGCAAGCTAGGGCGCTCAGGGGTTGCCTGAAAGGGACTTGGCGATCGCGTCCTTCAGCCAGCGGCGATAGCGCCGGATGAGGGGCGCGTCCCAGCGGTCCGCGCGCGCGATGAAAAGATAGATGCCGTCGCTGTAGGGCTGGAAGCTCTCAAGGCCCTTGCCGATCTCGACGAGCCGTCCGCTCGCGAGGTCGTCCGCCGCGACGAGGTGGTTTGCAAGCGCCACGCCGCGCCCGTGCAGTGCGGCGTCGAGCGTCAGGTGCCCTTGCCACAGCTTCGGCCCCGTCAGGTCGATGTCGTCGTAGATGCCGTGCGCGGAAAGCCAGTTCACCCAGGAATCGAAATTGTCCTCGTGAAGCAGCCGGTGCTTCAGCAGGTCGCCCGGCTTTTCGACAGGCGCCGACGCGGCGAGATATTCGGGGCTCGCAACGGCGACGATCGGCACCCTTGCCAGCTCGATATGGTGCAGCTTCGGCCCGAGCGCGAAGGGCGAGCCGTAGGTGGGCACGAAGCGGATGTCGATGTCGGTCTCGTGCGATCCGAAATCGGGGCTGCGGTCCGTGGGCCGGATCTCGATCTGCACGGTCGGGTCGAGCCGCTCGAACGCGCCGACGCGGCGCGACATCCAGTGCAGCGCGAAGCCGGGCATACACCAGATATGCAGGCGGTGCTCGCTGCCCCGCCGGATCAGTTCCATCGTGGCGTCGGCGAGCATGTCGAGCGCCATCGCCACCTGCTCGTGATAGCGTATGCCCGCCTCGGTCAGAACGACCCCGGCGGAGGTGCGCTCGATGAGCGTCGTCCCCGTCCAGGTTTCGAGCGTTCGCAGGTGGCGGCTGATGACGGCGTGGTCGCGGCCGAGGCTTTGCGCCGCGCGCCGCACGCCTTTCAGGCGGGCGACCGCATCGAACGCGCGCAGCGCCTCGAACGGCGGCAGCGACTTGCGCGACGGCGGATTGACGCCCTTGACCTTACGCTCCAGCACATAGTCCTCCCGACCGGGCCGAGCTTCCCATCCCGTCCCGTTCGGGTCAAGAACCAGAGAGTTAAGCACTTGAAACTCTTGAAATAAGGGCGGCGCTTCTTGGGAAACGCCGCCCTTTTCGCTCAGAAGCTGACCGAGCCCTTGATGCCGATCACCCGCGGCCGCGTGCGGTTCGAGTTCGCCCAGCCCTGATAGGGGTCGATCGCCTTGTTCACGTTGGCGATGTTCTGGCCGTAAAGCTCGACGCCCACCATGCCGAACGTCGCGCCGATCCGGGCATTCAGCAGCCCGATGTCGTCCGAGGTCTGCGGCAGCACGGACGGCAGGAAGCTCGACCGGTCGATGTACGTCACCTTGTCGCGGTAGCTGTAGTCGACGCGCACGAAGCCGGGCACGTCCGCCGCCCAGTCGAACTCGTAGTTGGCGCCGAGCGTGATGCTGAACTTCGGCGTGTAGTCGGTGCGGTCGCCGGCGATGTTCACCTGGTCGGTCGCCGCCGTCGCGACGATCTCGCTGTCGAGATACGCGGCGCTCGCCGTGAAGGTGAGCCCCGTCGTCGGGCGCACCGCAGCGCCCAGCTCGATGCCCTTCACCTCGACCTCGCCGATATTGCTCGATTCCGAGAGGTACTGGCCTTCGACGATGACGAGACGCCGCCGCACCATGTCCTTGTACTTGGTGAAGAACGCCGCGATGTCGTAGCTGAACGTGCCGTCCGAGGTCATGCCCTTGGTGCCGATCTCGTAGGTGTAGACCTTCTCCGGATCATAGGGCGCGAACGGCGCGGCATTGAAGCCGCCCGAGCGGAAGCCCTTGGCGACGTTCGCATAGATGCTGCC
>JACFNY010000276.1 GCA_019454625.1 Sphingomonadaceae bacterium | reverse complement strand
CGCTGATCGCCGATCTCGAGGTGGTGCGCGCCAGCCTCGTCGCGCACGGCGGCGTGCGGCTGGTCGGCAGCCGTCTCGACGACCTGATCCGCGCGGTGCGCCTGTTCGGCTTCCACCTCGCCTCGCTCGACATGCGGCAGAACAGCGGCGTGCACCGCGCCGTCGTTTCGGAGCTGCTGCGCGAGGCGGGCGTGTGCGCCGACTACGAAGCGCTCGATGCCGATGCGCGCACGGCGCTGCTGCGCCGCGAACTCGCGCACCGGCGCCTGCTCGCGAGCCCGTTCGCCGACTATTCGGAAACGACGCGGAGCGAACTCGCCATCCTGCGCGCCGCCGCGGAGGCGCACGCGCGCTACGGCCCGGCATCGGTCCGCAACTACGTGATCTCCCATTCGACCTGCGTCGCCGACCTGTTCGAGGTGTACCTGCTGCTGAAGGAGGTCGGCCTCTACCGCCCCGGCGAAATCCCGGCGTGTGACGTCATGGTGTCGCCGCTGTTCGAGACGATCGAGGACCTCGAAGCCGCGCCCGCCGTGATGCGGGCGTTTCTCTCGATGCCGGAAGCGCGCGCGCTCGCCGATGCGCGCGGCGGCGTGCAGGAGGTGATGATCGGCTATTCGGACAGCAACAAGGACGGCGGCTACCTAACGTCGAGCTGGGCATTGTTCGAGGCGTCGCAGGCGCTCGCCGAGGTGTTCGCCGAGGCGGGCGTGCGGCTGCAACTGTTCCACGGGCGCGGCGGCACGGTGGGGCGCGGCGGCGGATCGGCGTTCGCGGGCATCCGCGCGCAGCCGCCGGGCACGGTCGGCGCGCGCATCCGCATCACCGAACAGGGCGAGGTGATCGCCTCCAAGTACGGCACGCCGGCGCTCGCCGCGCTCAGCCTCGAGACCATGACGTCGGCGACATTGCTGGCGACGCTGGCCCCGCCGGAGACCGACCCCGCCGACCTCGCGCGTTTCCGCGCGGCGATGGAGACGCTGAGCGCGGCGGCGCGCGGCGCCTATCGCGGGCTCGTCTACGAGACGCCGGGCTTCAACAGCTATTTCCGCGCCGCGACGCCGGTCGGCGAGATCGCCGAACTCAAGATCGGCTCGCGGCCGTCCTCGCGCACCAAGTCCGATCGCATCGAGGACCTGCGCGCGATCCCGTGGGTGTTCAGCTGGTCGCAGGCGCGCGTCATGCTGCCCGGCTGGTACGGCGTGGGCTCGGCGCTCGCCGGTTTCGAGGACAAGGGGCTGCTGCGCGCGATGAACGCCGAGTGGCCGTTCTTCGCGGCGACGCTTTCGAACATGGCGATGGTGCTCGCGAAGTCCGACATCGCCATCGCCGCGCTCTACAGCGACCTCGTGGAGGACGAGGCGCTGCGCGCGAACGTGTTTGGCGCGATCAGCGCGGGCTGGCACCGCACGCGCGATTCGCTGCTGGAGATCACCGGCGCGGCCGACGTGCTCGGCGACGATCCCGTGCTCGCGCGCCGCATCCGGATGCGCCTGCCCTATATCGAGCCGCTGAACGCGTTGCAGGTGGAACTGATCCGCCGCTACCGCCGGGGCGAGACGGACGCGCGCGTGCGCGAGGGTATTCACCTGACGATCAACGGGATCGCGGCGGGGCTCAGGAACAGCGGGTAGGGAGCAATCCTCCCCTCCCTCTTCAGGGGAGGGGCTGTAGTCTTTACGCGAAATACTCGCGCAGGATGCGCCCGTAGATGCGGGTGAGCGCGTGGAGGTCGTCCACCGCGACGTGCTCGTCGGTCTTGTGCATCGACTGGCCGGGCAGGCCGAACTCGACGACCGGGCACAGGCGGCGGATGAAGCGGGCGTCGGAGGTGCCGCCGCTCGTCGAGAATTCCGCCTCGACGCCCGTCTCGGCGCGGATCGCGTCGGCGAGGAGGGCGCTGAAATCGCCGGGCTCGGTGAGGAACGCCTCGCCCGAGATCTTCGCCTCGACGCCTGCGCCCGCGGTTTCGCGCGCGGCGACCTTCTCGATCCACTGCACGAGGCCCGCGCCCGTGTGCTCGTCGTTGAAGCGGATGTTGAGCCGCGCTTCCGCCTGCGCCGGGATCATGTTCACCGCCGGGTTGCCGACGGCGATCTCGGTGATCTCGAGGTTCGACGGGTCGAACCACGCGTTGCCGGTGTCGAGCGCGCGCGCTTGCAGCGTGTGGAGGATGTTGACGAGGTGGCGGACCGGGTTGTCGGCCATGTGCGGATAGGCGACGTGGCCCTGCGCGCCCATCACGCGAATCCACACGTTCACCGAACCGCGCCGCCCGATCTTCACCATGTCGCCGAGCCGGTGGCGGCTGGTCGGCTCGCCGACGAGGCAATGGTCGGGGACGTTGCCGGTCGCCTCCATCCAGTCGAGCAGGGGCTTGGTGCCGAACGTGGCCGGGCCCTCCTCGTCGCCGGTGATGACGAGGCTGATCGAGCCCGTCGCGGGGCGGTTTTCGGCGGCGGCCGCGACGAACGCGGCGATGGCGCCCTTCATGTCGGCGGCGCCGCGCCCGACGAGCCGGCCGTCGCGCACCTCGGCGGCGAACGGTTCCACCGACCAGCCGTCGCGATTGCCGACCGGCACGACGTCGGTGTGCCCGGCGAAGGCGAAATGCGGGCCACCGCTGCCGATGCGCGCGAACAGGTTGTGCACGGGGCCGTCCGGCGCCTCGCCCCACACGTGCCGCCAGACCTTGAAGCCGACCCCCTCCAGCGCCTCGGCGAGCACGGCCTGCGCGCCCTCGTCGCGCGGGGTGACGCTGGGGCAGTGGATGAGCGCGCGGGCGAGCGCGAGCGGGTCGATGGCGGCGGACATGAGAGGTGCTTATAATGCCGCCGCCGGCTTAAGGAAGCGCCATGCCCAAACTCGATCTCGATGCGATCCCCGAAGTGTGCCGCACGGGCTATCCCGCACCCTACGACGCCGACGTGGCGGGCCGCCACTACCGCCGCCTCGCGGGGCCGGGCGGGCTCACCGATTTCGGCGTCAATCTCTGCCGCCTCGAACCCGGCGCGTGGTCGAGCCAGCGCCACTGGCACAGCAAGGAGGACGAATTCGCCATCGTGCTCTCGGGCGAGGCGGTGCTGGTGACGAACGCAGGCGAGACGGCGATGCGCCCCGGCGACTGCGCGGCCTTCCCGAAGGGCGACGGCGACGCGCACCATTTCGTGAACCGGTCGGACGCGGACGCCGTGCTACTCGTCGTCGGAACCAACGTCTCCGACGATACGTGCACCTATCCCGACATCGACATGCACCTGCCGCGCAATGGCGGGCCGTTCACGCGCAAGGACGGCACGCCGTATTGATCGTTGCAGGCGGGGCTGTCGTGGGGGCCCCGCAAAAGCGCGGGGGGGGGTTGGGTGAGTTTAAAGAAATTATAGACCGGGCC
>JACFNY010000275.1 GCA_019454625.1 Sphingomonadaceae bacterium | reverse complement strand
ACCACGGTGACGAGATCGAACGCGGCGGCATATTGCAGCAGCCGGTGCATGACCGCCGCAGACGCGATCTGCCGACGCCCGGTGGCGATGCCGACCGCGCCCGCCGCCTTCATCAGCGCGACCTCGGCAAGCTCGGTTCCGGCGAGGCCGCGCGTCGCGGCGGCGAGCGGATGCACCCACACGTGCGGCTTGCCGATGCGCTGCGCGCGCTCGGCGAGCGCCGGGTCGTCGATGACGGGCGACTGGTCGGGCATCAGCAGCGTGCGCGTGATGCCGCCTGCGAGGAACGCCGCCGGTTCCGATTTGAACACGCCCGCGTCGACGAGGCCGGGCGCGGCGACGAGGCCCGATGCCTCGATGCGCTGCGCGTCGGACGGGATTTCGGGCTTGCCGACGGCAGCTATCCTGCGGTCGGCGACGAGGATGTCCGCCGCCGCATCCGTCCCGCTCGCGGGGTCGATGACGCGGGCGCCGAGAATCGCGAGCGGCCTCATGCGCGCGCCTCCCAGCCCGGGACGCCGCGTCGGGCGCGCGTCAGCACGTCGAGGCAAGCCATGCGGACGGCGACGCCCATCTCGACCTGCTCGGTGATCGCGGAGCGGGCGATGTCGTCGGCGACCTGCGATTCGATCTCGACGCCCCGGTTCATCGGGCCGGGGTGCATGACGAGCACGTCGTCGCCCGCGCCCGCGAGGCGCTTCGCGGTGAGGCCGAAGAAATGGAAATACTCCCGTTCCGAAGGGACGTAAGCCCCTGCCATGCGCTCGCGCTGGAGGCGGAGCATCATGATGACGTCCGCGCCTTCGAGGCCCGCATCCATGTCGGTGAAGGCGGCGACTCCGAAACGCTCGATCCCGGCGGGCATCAGCGTCGGCGGCGCGACCGCGCGCACGTCCGCGCCCAATGCTGCGAGCAGGTGGAAGTTCGAGCGGGCGACGCGGCTGTGCAATATGTCGCCGCAGATCGCGACCTTGAGGCCTTCGATGCGGCCCTTGCGGCGGCGGATGGTGAGCGCGTCGAGCAGCGCCTGCGTCGGGTGCTCGTGGCGGCCGTCGCCCGCGTTGAGCACGGGGCAGTCCACCTTGGAGGCGATGAGCGCGACCGCGCCCGAGGCGTCGTGGCGGATGACGATCACGTCCGGGTGCATGGCGTTCAGCGTCAGCGCCGTGTCGAGCAGCGTCTCGCCCTTCTTCATCGAGGACGACTGGACGGCCATGTTGACCACGTCCGCGCCGAGGCGCTTGCCCGCGATCTCGAACGACAGCAGCGTGCGCGTCGAGTTCTCGAAGAAGGCGTTGATCTGGGTGAGGCTCGCCAGCCGGTCGTCGCGCTTGCGCGCGCTGCGGCCGAGCGTGACCCAGTGTTCGGCCTCGCCGAGCCGGAAACCGATCTCCCACGGCTTCAGGCCTTCGATTCCAAGCAGATGCGCGTGCGGAAAGGGATGCGCGCCCGGCGGCACGGCCGGAAGCGGAGCGGGTTCGGGTAGCGATGTCATTAAGCCCGAGCCTTTAGACGCGCGCGGGCGCTGCGGCAAGGGGGGCGGAAGGTCACGATGTTCATGCAGATGCCCGAAAAATTCCAGTGTGACTTTCCGTGGTCCGGGTGCGGGATCGCCCGAGACCACCCCTACATCAGGCGGGACGCCGCAGGACAGGTGTTTCGCCCTGCAAACGTGCAGGCTTGACGCTGCGGCCGGTGCGGGGCACGCCCCTCAGCCAAGGGGAGCGCCGAATGAAGCACGAAGAAACTGCCGATCTGCCGTATCTGAAGAAGGTCGTGGGGGCCTCGATGGCCGGGACGGTCGTCGAATGGTACGAGTTCTTCCTCTACGGCACCGTGGCGACGCTGGTGTTCGGCAAGCTGTTCTTCCCCGATACGGGCAACGAGCTGGACGGCATCATCGCGGCGTTCGCGACCTACGCCGTGGGCTTCATCGCGCGGCCGCTCGGCGGCGTCGTGTTCGGCCACATCGGCGACAAGGTGGGGCGCAAGTCTCTGCTCCAGTTCAGCCTCGTGCTGATCGGGCTTTCGACGTTCCTGATGGGCTGCCTGCCCTCGTTCCACTTCATCCAGGGCTTCGCGCTCGGCGGCGAGTGGGGCGGCGCGGTGCTGCTCGTCACCGAGCACAGCCCGAACCGCAGCCGCGCCTTCTGGGGCAGCTTCCCGCAGGCGGCGGTGCCGCTCGGCAACCTCGCCGCGACGGTGGTTCTGCTCGTGCTCTCCGCCACGCTTTCCGAGGAGGCGTTCCTCTCTTGGGGCTGGCGCGTGGGGTTCTGGCTTTCGGTCGTGATCGTCGCCATCGGCTACTACATCCGCACGCAGGTGACGGATTCGCCGATCTTCGAAGCCGCCAAGGCCGAGATGGAGGAGAAGGCGCACACCGGCTACGGGCTCACGGAGGTGTTCCGGCGCTATCCGCGCGGCGTGTTCACGGCAATGGGCCTGCGCTTCGGCGAGAACATCCTCTACTACATGGTCGTCACCTTCTCGATCACCTACCTGTCGCACCGGGGCACCGACACCACGCGCATCCTGACGCTGCTGTTCTTCGCGCACATCCTGCACGTGTTCGTCATTCCCGCGGTCGGGCGCGCGGCGGACAGGGTCGGGCGGCGGCCCGTCTACCTGCTCGGCGCGCTGCTGACGACGGCGTGGCCGTTCGCGGCCTTTCCGATGCTCGATACGGGCGCGACGGCGGTGATTCTGGCGGCCATCATGGCCGGGATGATCGTCCACGCGCTGATGTACGCGGCGCAGCCCGCGATCATGACCGAGATGTTCCCGACGCGGATGCGCTATTCGGGCGTCTCGCTCGGCTATCAATTGACGGCGATCGTTGCCGGATCGTGGGCGCCGCTGATCGGCACCGCGCTGCTGCGCGAGTACGGCACGTGGTGGCCGATCGCCGTGTATATCCTGATCGCCGGGGCAGTGAGCCTGATCGCGGCGCTGGTGATGCGCGAGACGAAGGGGGCATCGCTGGTGGCGCTCGACCGGGAGGATGCGGCGCGCGGCTAGGCCGCCTGCGCCAATGCGTCGATGGCGGCTTGCAGGATGTGGGCGGCGGCGAGGGCGTCGACGCGCTCGGCGCGCCTGGCGCGGCTCATGTCCGCGGCGATCATCTCGCGGGTGACGGCGGCGGTGGAGAGGCGCTCGTCCCAGAGGAGGACGGGGAGGGCGAACTCGGCCTCCAGCGCGCGGGCGAAGGCGCGCGTCGCCTGCGCGCGTGGGCCGTCCGAGCCGTCCATGTTCACGGGATAGCCGAGCACGATCCCGGCAAGCGCGCGGCCGCCCGCGAGGCGGCGGAGTTCGGCGAAGTCCTGCGCCTGCTTGCGGCGGGCGATGGTCTCGGCGGGGCTTGCGAAGCGCCATTCGGCGTCGCAGAAGGCGACGCC
>JACFNY010000274.1 GCA_019454625.1 Sphingomonadaceae bacterium | reverse complement strand
GCGTTCGGGAGTAGGATGCAAGACATGGCAACTGAGCTTGTTGAACTCGGCAACGGCATGGTTTCGCTGGAATTCGATCCCGGCGACGCACCTGACGTGAAGGCGGCGATCAAGCGCCTCTACGGTGCCTGGACGAGCGAAAAACACGGTGTCGATACGACCCTTCGCTTCGGCGGCGAACAGTTCGTGCTCATGCAGGAGTGGGACGAGGCCGCGATCCTGCCCCTGTCGATGGCAGGGGCGGAGATGCTGAGGGTGCTGAAGCCGTCGCTTGCCGATACCGCGCTGTTCGAAAGCACCATGGAATTGAGCCGTGCTGTCCGGGAAGTACAGCCGGAATTCAGGCCCCCGAACGACAAGAACCTGAAGTCGGCAGGATAGTCGCGCAGCATCCCCGGTTGACAGAATCCCTGCCGGCCCGCATGGAGGCCCGGCCGTCGGCGCTGAGGCGCCGGTGACGCGCGGGAGAGTTCGCGCCCCCTCGGGGTGCGGCGCCGAAGGAGCAACCGCCCCCGGAATCTCTCAGGCCCAAGGACCGCGCGGCACCGTGTACGGCGCTCTGGAAAGCGGATGCGCCTTCGGGCGGGTCCCACCGACGGGGTAAGCGCGGGCAAGTCTCGCGCGAAACTCTCAGGTTCCGTGACAGATGGGGGCGGCCCGTCGCGGCTTTGCGTCGGGACTCTGTATCACGAACGGAGCCGCCAGTGTCTGAATCCGACGAAACCCCGCTATTGCTGCCGCTGGATGGCCTGCACCGTGAGCTCGGCGGCCGCATGGTGCCGTTCGCGGGCTATGCCATGCCCGTGCAGTTCGAGGGCATCATGGCCGAGCACAACTGGACGCGCGAGAGCGCGGGCCTGTTCGACGTGAGCCACATGGGCCAGCTCGAATTCCGGGGCGAGGGCGTCGCGGCGGCGCTCGAAAGCCTGATGCCGGGCGATTTCCTCGCGCTGCGCGAGAACCGGATGCGCTATTCCATGCTGCTGGACGACAACGGCGGCATCATCGACGACCTGATGGTCACGAACCGCGGCGACCATTTCTACGTGGTCGTGAACGGCGCCACCAAGCACGGCGACATCGCGCACATGATGGCGCGGCTTGCCGAAGGCGCCTCGCTCGTCCACCGCACCGATCTCGCCTTGCTCGCCTTGCAGGGGCCGAAGGCGGCGGATGTGCTGGCGCGTCTCGCCGGAGAGGTCTCGACGCTCGTGTTCATGCGCGCCGGGCCGTTCCGCATCGAAGGCGTCGACGTCTGGGTCAGCCGCTCGGGCTACACGGGCGAGGACGGTTTCGAGATTTCCCTGCCCGCGGAGCACGCCGAGACGGTCGCCCGCGCACTGCTGGCGCAGCCGGAGGTGAAGCCGATCGGCCTCGGTGCGCGCGATTCGCTGCGGCTCGAAGCCGGGCTGCCGCTCTACGGCCACGACCTTTCCACGGCGTCCACGCCGATCGAGGCCGATCTCGGGTTCGCGATTTCCAAGCGCCGCAAGCTCGAAGGCGGGTTTCCGGGCGCGGAGCGCGTGCTCGGCCAGCTCCTGAACGGCGCGGCGGTGAAGCGCATCGGGCTTCGCATCGAGGGCAAGCTGCCCGCGCGCGAGGGCGCGGAGATCTTCGCGGGCGAGACCAAGGTCGGCGTCGTCACCTCGGGCGGGTTCGCGCCCACGGTCGGCGCGCCGATCGCGATGGGCTATGTCTCGGCGGGCCACGCCGCAGACGGCACCGCGCTCGAGATCGACGTCCGCGGACGGCGGATCGCCGCCGTCGCCGCGCCCATGCCGTTCGTTCCGCACCGTTACGTCAGACAGGGAGGCCAGTGATGACCGTCTATTATTCGAAAGAGCACGAGTGGGTCCGCGTCGAGGGCGACACCGCTACGGTCGGCATCACCGACTTCGCGCAGGGCCAGCTCGGCGACGTCGTGTTCGTGGAGCTTCCCGCCGTCGGCAAGGCGCTGGTGCAGGGCAAGGACGCCGCCGTGGTGGAGTCGGTGAAGGCGGCGAGCGAGGTCTACGCGCCGATTTCCGGCAGCGTCACCGAAGTGAACGCCGCGCTGGAAGCCGACCCCGCGCTCGTCAACAGCGCGGCGGAAACGGACGGCTGGTTCTTCAAGCTGAGCATCGGCAACGCCGACGAGCTATCCGGCCTGATGGACGCGGACGCCTACGCGGCGTTCTGCGCGGACCTCTAGGGGACGGCGCGGTGGCGCGGCGGCACAATTTCGATCCGGCCGAGTACGCCGCCCATGCGGCGTTCGTGCCCGCGCTCGGGGCTGCCGTGCTCGGCCTGCTCGCGCCGAAGCCGGGCGAGCGTATCCTCGATCTCGGCTGTGGCGACGGGGTGCTGACGCTGAAGCTGGTCGAGGCGGGGGCGAGCGTGCTCGGCACCGATGCCGATCCGGCGATGGTGGCGGCCGCGCGCGCCAAGGGCCTCGACGCCGAGGTGATGGACGGCCAGCGCCTGACGTTCGACGTCGGTTCGGGCGGCGGCTTCGATGCCGTATTCTCGAACGCGGCGCTGCACTGGATGCCGGATACGGCGGCTGTGTTCGCGGGCGTGCACCGCGCGCTGAAGCCCGGCGGACGCTTCGTCGCCGAATGCGGCGGCTTCGGCAACATCGCTGCGATCCGCGCCGGGCTGCGCGGCGTTCTGAAGGCGCGCGGCTATGCCGTGCCTGACCACGAGGACCAGGTCTACATGACCGCGCCGCAGGCGCGCGCGGCGCTGGAGGCTGCGGGGTTCGCCGTGCGATCCTGCGACATCATCCCGCGCCAGACGCCGCTCGCCAGCGGCATGGCGGCGTGGCTGACGACGTTCCGCACGGGTTTCCTCGATGCGCTCGAGGTCGCGGACAGCGACCGGCAGGCGGTGATCGACGAGACCGTGGAGCTCCTGCGGCCGATCCTCTGCGATGCAGACGGCAACTGGATGGCGGATTATGTGCGGCTGCGCTTCGCGGCCGTGAAACCGGAGTAGCGAATGCGATACCTGCCCCTCACTGCCGACGACCGTGCCGCGATGCTTGGGCATATCGGTGCTTCAAGCGTCGACGACCTGTTCCGCGACGTGCCCGCCGCTGCGCGGCTGTCCGGCCCCGTCGAGGGCCTGCCGCTGCACATGAGCGAGATGGAGGTGGAGCGCGCGCTTTCCGCGATGGCGCGCCGGAACCTCACCGCCACGCATGTGCCCTTCTTCCTTGGCTGCGGCGCGTACAAGCATCACGTTCCCGCCAGCGTCGATCACCTCATCCAGCGCGGCGAGTTCCTGACCAGTTACACGCCCTATCAGCCCGAGATTGCGCAGGGCACGCTGCAGTACCTGTTCGAGTTTCAGACGCAGGTCGCGCGGCTGACCGGCATGGAGGTGGCGAACGCCTCGATGTACGACGGCTCGACGGCGTGCG
>JACFNY010000273.1 GCA_019454625.1 Sphingomonadaceae bacterium | reverse complement strand
TCGTCGAGTGTTATTGGGCGCTGCCGAAACAGAAATGCGCTGGATGCCGCCAACTCGTTCAAATCTTTCGCTCTTACCTTCAGATGCGGCATTGTGCGGAGCAGCAACGCCTCCTCGTCGGAGGTCAGGTCGCGGGCCAGCATGGCCGCGATCCGGCGCTCGATCAGGTCCACCAGCCGGGCGTCGTCCGCGATCCTCAGATAGTGGCCGTTGACGTTTTCCAGCTTCTTGAAGTCGAGTCGCGCCGGGTTGCGGCCGATGCCTTCCAGCGTGAAGACGGCCGCCGCTTCCTCGCGCGTGAAGAACTCCTGGTCGCCGTGCCCCCAGCCGAGCCTGAGCAGGTAGTTTTCCAGCGCTTCGGGCAGGAAACCCATGTCCCGGTAGGCATCGACGCCGAGCGCGCCGTGCCGCTTCGAGAGCTTCGCGCCGTCCGAGCCGTGGATCAGCGGCACGTGCGCGTAGGTCGGCTCCGGCCAGCCGAGCGCGCGGATCAGCGCGAGCTGGCGGAAGGCGTTGTTGAGATGGTCGTCGCCGCGGATCACGTGCGTGATGTCCATGTCGTGGTCGTCGACGACCACGGCGAGCATGTAGGTCGGCGTGCCGTCCGAGCGCAGCAGCACGAAGTCGTCGAGCTCGGCGTTCTTCACCGTCACCGCGCCCTGCACGGCGTCGTTTATGGTGACTTCGCCCGCCTGCGGCGCCTTCAGGCGGATCACGTAGGGCGCGCCCGCTGGCGCCTCCGCCGGGTCGCGGTCGCGCCAGCGCCCATCGTAGCGCATCGGGCGCTTCTCGGCGCGCGCCGTCTCGCGCATCTCTTCCAGTTCTTCGGGCGTCGCGAAGCACCTGTAGGCGCCGCCCGCCTCCAGCAGTCCGCGCGCGACCTCCGCGTGCCGCGCCTCGCGTTCCGACTGGTAGACGATCTCGCCGTCCCACCCGAAGTCCAGCCACGACAGCCCGTCGATGATCGCGTCGATCGCCTCCTTCGTGGAGCGCGCCTTGTCGGTGTCCTCGATCCGCAGCTTGAACGTGCCGCCGGTCGCCTTGGCAAACAGCCAGTTGAACAGCGCGGTGCGCGCGCCGCCGATGTGGAGGAAGCCGGTCGGGCTCGGCGCGAAGCGGGTGACGACCGGGGTTTTGGCGCTTGCGCCCATGAAGATCCTGTCCGAAACTGAAGAAAGTCGGGGGGCTCTAACATAACGCTGCCAGCCGTTCAAACCGGGCCGGTCGAGGCCGGAGCATCACCCTGCGCGCCGCCCCGCGCACGTCTTTCCCGCCTGCACGATGCCGCCGAGACATGGCTCGCCGAGGAGCGTCACCAGCTCGTGCTGTTCGCTCCCGTCGCGCTCGGGCTCGGCATCGCGGCGTGGTTTGCGCTGCCGACTCCGCGCGGCTGGATAGCGGCGATGCTGCTCGGCGGTGCGCTCACTGCCGCCGGAATGCTGGCGAGCGGCCTCCCGCGCATCGCGCTCGTTGCCTTCGGCCTACTCTTCGCGCTCGGCGTCGGCGCGGCATGGCTGCGCGCGGAAGCCGTGCGCGCGCCGGTCGTCGAGCGCGCGTGGCGCGTGCTCACGCTCGAGGCCACGGTCGATGCCGTCGAGGCGCGCCCGGCGGAGGGGCGCACGCGCCTGCGCCTCACCGAAATGTCGGGCCTGCCGCCCGGCCTCGCCGCCCGCGTCGGCATCCGCGGCGAGGCGCCGAAGGGCGTCGTGCCGGGCGCGCGCGTCGCCTTGCGTGCCTCGCTCTCGCCGCCGCCCGGGCCGAACATCCCCGGCGGCTACCATTTCGCGCGCCGCGCGTGGTTCGACGGCATCGGCGCGGTCGGCTACGCGCTCTCGGACGTTACCGTCGTCGCGACCGCGCCGGAGCGGCCCGGTCTCGTCCGCCGCTTCGAGGCGTTCCGCAGCGCGCTCACGAAGCGCCTGCAGGACGGCGTCGGGGGCAGGGAAGGCGGCCTCGCCGCCGCGCTCGTCACCGGCGACCGCGGCGGCATCCCGAACGACGTCACCGAAGCCATGCGCGACAGCGGCCTCGCGCACCTGATCTCGATCTCGGGGCTTCATATCGCCGTCGTGGTCGGCGGCGTGCTGTGGGGTACGCGCCGCCTGCTGGCGCTCAGCGAACGCCTCGCGCTCGACACCGACATCAAGCTGATCGCCGCGCTCGCCGCCGCCGCCGCGGGCATCGGCTACACGCTCGTCGCGGGCGCGGAGGTGCCGACGGTGCGTTCGTGCATCGCCGTGCTCATCGTGCTCGTCGGCCTTGCGCTAGGCCGGGAGGCGATCTCGCTGCGCCTCGTCGCAGCGGGCGCGTTCTTCATCCTCGTCGTGCGTCCCGAATACCTGCTCGGCCCAAGCTTCCAGCTCAGCTTCGCGGCCGTCGCCGCGATCGTCGCGCTCTACGAGTCGCCGCTCGGGCGGCGGTTCAGCGCGGGAAAGGAGGCGGGCCGGGCGACCCGCCTGTGGCACGGCGTCCTCGCGCTCCTCGCCACCGGCATCGCCGCCGAGATCGCGCTCGCGCCGATCGCCTTCTTCCATTTCAACCGGATGGGGCTTTACGGCGTCGCCGCGAACCTCGTCGCGATCCCGCTCACCAGCTTCGCGATCCTGCCGCTGCTCGGCCTGTCGGTGCTGCTCGGCGCGTTCGGCCTCGCCGCGCCCGTCGATTGGCTGCTCGGCCATGCGCTTCACCTGCTCATCCGCATCGCGGAGGTCACGGCGGCGATGCCGGGCGCCGTGTCGCGGCTTCCCGCCGCGCCGGACTGGGCCTTCGCCGTGCTGATGCTCGGCGGCGTCTGGTTCTGCCTGTGGCAGACCCACCGCCGCTGGCTGGCGCTCGTCCCCCTCGTCATCGGCGCCGTGGGCATGATCGCGGCGCGGCCGCCCGATCTCATCGTCGACGGGGAGGGGAAGCACCTCGCCGTGGTCCGGAACGGAACGGTCGCGCTGCTGCGCCCGCGCGCGGGGGACTACGTGCGCTCGATGTGGGCGGATGCGGCGGGCGAGGCCGCAAGCGGCGACCTCGACGCCCTGCCGGAGGCGCGCTGCACGCCCGACGCCTGCACCGCCCGGATCGCGGCGGGCGGCCGCGCATGGACGCTGCTCGCCACGCGCTCCGGCCTTCTCATCGACCGCGCCGCCTTCGAGCCCGCCTGCGCCGCCGCCGACATCATCGTCAGCGACCGCCGCCTGCCGTACTGGTGCGCCCCGCGCTGGCTGAAGCTCGACCGCCCGAAGCTCGCGGAAATCGGCGCCGTCTCGATCCGGCTGGACGGCCCCCGCATCCGCACGGGGGCAGGGCAGGACGGCGCGCACCCGTGGGCGCGGCATGTCTCCCCTCACTCTTCAGGGGAAGGGCCGGGGGTAGGGCGCATCCGCAAACCCGGTGCCAAACCCGGCGCTGGGCAGATG
>JACFNY010000272.1 GCA_019454625.1 Sphingomonadaceae bacterium | reverse complement strand
GGCCCGGCATTCGGCGGCACGCAGACGCTGACGCCGCGCGTGCAATTCTCCATTTCGCCGAGCGACGTGAACGACCATATCCCGAACGAGGATTCCCGCGCCGTCGACCTCGACGACACCAACCTCTTCGACCTGAACCGCTTCCCGGGCGCGGACCGCTGGGAAGGCGGGCAGCGCGTGACCTACGGCGCGACGTGGCGGCTCGATCGTCCACGCTGGCGGATCGAAAGCGAGTTCGGCCAGAGCTATCGCTTCGACAATGCGCCGGGCGCGTTTCCGCAAGGGACCGGCCTTTCCGGCAACTTCTCCGACTTCGTGGGCCGCAACACGCTGCGCATCGGCAGCGGCTTCGATCTCACGCACCGCTTCCGCCTCGACAAGACCAGTCTGAAGCTGCGCCGCAACGAGATCGACGTGACGGTGGGAAACAAGCGCACCTACGCGACGGTCGGCTACGTGAAACTGGACCGGGACATCGGCATCGAGGACCTCGAGGACCGAGAGGAGGTGCGCGCCGGCGGGCGCATCAGCTTCGCGCGCTACTGGTCCGTGATCGGCTCGGTGATCGTCGATCTCACCTCGCGCGCCGAAGACCCGCTCAACACCTCGGACGGCTTCGAGATGGTACGTCACAGGCTCGGCATCGCCTATCAGGACGAATGCTTCGAGTTCGGCGTCACGTGGCGGCGCGACTACGTGGAGGACCGCGATTTCCGGCGCGGCAACGCCTTCCTGTTCTCGATCAGCCTCAAGAACCTCGGCCGCTAATCGGCTGTTCAGCCGCAGGGGATTAGCTGGCACCGCAAGCGTAAACGATACGCTGACATTCATGCCCGCGCGTGCTAGGCGGCATGACCTGAGAGGCTACAAGACCGCTTCGGCACCGCCGGGACGGGGGAGAGATTGATGAGGTTTTCGACGCTGCGCTGGCTTGGTGCCGGTGTCGCAGTTCTTGCTGCAGGGTCAACGCTGGCCCAGAATTCGCCGCTTGCCGGCCTCACCGACCCCGAAATCGAGATTCTCGGCCAGCCCGTCGATCCGACCGTCCGCAAGGCGACTGCGATCGTCAACGGCGACGTCATCACCGACACCGACATCGACCAGCGTCTCAACCTGGTGCTCGCCGCGAACCAGGGGCAAGTGTCCGACGACGAACGCACGCGCCTTCGGCTTCAGGTGCTGCGCAACCTCATCGACGAGAAGCTCCAGATCCAGGAAGCGACCGCGCAGGAAGTGAGGATCGCGCAGGACGAGGTCGACCAGGCGTTCACGCGCGTCGCCTCCAACTTCCGCATGAGCAGCGACCAGTTCGACGAGTTCCTGAAGGCGCGCGGCACGTCGCAGACCTCGCTGAAGCAGCAGATCCACGCCGAGCTTGCATGGAGCCGCCTGCTGCGCCGCCGCGTCGAGCCGTTCGTGAACGTCGGCGACGACGAGGTACAGGCGCTGATCGACCGCCTGAACGCCGCCAAGGGCACCGAGGAGTTCCGCATCGCCGAGATCTTCCTGACCGCGACAGCGGAAAACGCCGAGCAGGTTCGCGAGAACGCGCAGCGTATCGTCGATCAGGTGCGGCAGGGCGGCTCGTTCATCGCCTATGCGCGGCAGTTCTCCGAAGCCTCGACGGCGGCGGTCGGCGGCGATCTCGGCTGGGTGCGCCCGGCGCAGCTTTCGCCCGAGCTGGCCCCGGTGGTGGAGAGCCTGCCGCGCGGCGACGTCTCCAATCCCATCCAGATTCCCGGTGGCTTCGCGATCATCGCGCTCGTCGACAAGCGGCAGGTGCTCGCCGCCGATCCCAAGGACGCGGTGCTCGCCGTGAAGCAGATCACGGTGCCGCTGCCCGCGGACGTGACGCAGCAGCAGGCCTCGGGCATCGTGCAGCGTTTGCAGGCAGGCACGCAGGGCATGGGCGGCTGCGGCGGCGCGGAGGCGCTCGCCGAGAGCTTCGGGGGCAATGTCGTCGCCAACGACCAGGTCCGGCTCGGCGACCTGCCGCCGCAGCTTCAGGAGATCATGGAGCCGATGCAGATCGGCCAGAGCACGCCGCCCTTCGGCACGCGCGAGGACGGCATCCGCGTGCTCGTGCTCTGCGGCCGCGAGGACCCGCCCGACGCCGGTGCGCCCTCGTTCGACCAGCTCTACGCGCAGATGGAAGAGAGCAAGGTCGCGATGGCGGCGCGCCGCTACCTGCGCGACCTTCGCCGCGACGCCGTTATCGACTACCGATGATCGGGGACCGATGATCCAACCGATCGCCGTCACGCTCGGCGACCCCGCCGGTATCGGCCCGGAGATCATCGGGCGGTGCTGGGAACTGCGCGAAACGCTCGGTCTTCCGCCCTTCTTCGGGATCGGCAACCGCGATTCGCTCGCGGGCGTCTGGAAAGGTCCCGTCTGCCAGATCGAGCATCCCGACGATGTCGGCGGTTGCTGCGACGCGCTGCCGCTGATCGAGGTGGCCGACAGCGAGGTGGTGCAGCCCGGCAGGCCGACGCTGATCGGCGCGCGCTGCGCGCTCGACGCGCTCGAGATCGCGACCGGCCTCACCCGCAGCGGCGCGGCAGGCGCGCTCGTCACGGGCCCCGTCTCCAAGGCGCAGCTTCAGGCGATCGGCTTCACGCACCCGGGGCAGACGGAATTCGTCGGCGAGCGCTGCGGCGTGTTCGCGGCGAACCTCGCGATGATGCTCGTCGGCCCGACGCTGCGCACCGTGCCCGTCACCATCCATATCGCGCTCGCCGACGTGCCAAGACGGCTCACCACCGACCTCATCGTCAGCCGCGGGCGCGCGGCGGCGAAGGGGCTGACGCGCAACTTCGGCATCGAGAACCCGCGCCTCGCCGTCGCCGGGCTCAATCCGCACGCCGGGGAAAGCGGTCTCCTCGGCCGCGAGGAGATCGACGTCATCGCCCCCGCGATCGCAGAGCTTCGCGCCGAGGGCATCGACGCGTTCGGACCGCTTTCCGCCGACGCGATGTTCCACGAACACGCCCGCAAGAGCTACGACGCCGCGCTCTGCATGTACCACGACCAGGCGCTGGTGCCGCTCAAAACCCTGCACTTCGACGAGGGCGTGAACCTGACGCTGGGCCTGCCGATCGTGCGCACGGCGCCCGACCACGGTACGGCCTTCGATATCGCCGGAAAAGGGATCGCGAGCCACCGCGCGATGGCCGCGGCGATCAGAACGGCGCACGAATGCGCCGTGCACCGCGCGATTGACTGACGGCTTGCCGCCCGGCCTCGCCGCGCTGCCGCCGCTGCGCGAGGTGATCGCGCGGCACGGGCTGACGGCGAAAAAGGCGTTCGGCCAGAATTTCCTGTTCGATTCCAACCTCCTCGACAAGATCGCGCGCGTGCCCGGCCCCCTCTCCGGCGCGCGGGTCTACGAGGTCGGGCCGGGGCCCG
>JACFNY010000271.1 GCA_019454625.1 Sphingomonadaceae bacterium | reverse complement strand
GAAGGGGAGGCGATCATCACGCTGCGCGCGGTCAGGTATGCCGTGCTGCGCTATTCCGCCTCCGACAGCCTGCTGCGGATCGCCGGTGTGCCGAAAGCACAGCAGACGCAGGTCGCCAGTCTCTTCGCCTGGCACATTCTGGCACGGCCGCGCTTTTTCGATGGGCCGCACGCACGCGATCTCTACACCCTCGCGCCCATTGCCGAGGAAGGACCCGATTTCGCGTTCGACCATGCCTTCGACGAGCGCATCCTCGAGGTGCGTATCGTGGCGGCTGCGGCCGATCTCCTGACCCGGGACGAGGAGGGCCGCTGGCGCTTGCAGCGCAGCTGGACCTCGCGGGATGCCGCCGGTGGGGCGCTTCGGCATTTCCATCGCAGCGAAGTGCGCTTCAATCGGGGCTGGCGACTGGGCGAGATCACGTTTCGGATCCTCCTTCGGGGCGAAGGCAAGCGCCCCGCGCAGGTGACGGTGCGGCTCAAGCCGCCCGGCACCCTCGCCTTCCGCCGCACACGGCACGAGAAGACGATCCTGGAACTGATCGCCCGCAACGGGCTCATGACGGACCGCGATGCTGGGCTGGTTCTGGACGCGGCTGAGTGAGGCCGGGCCGGAGGCGACCATCTCCGGACGCGCCCTGCTGCGCCTGCCCACGCGAGAGGTGCAACGCCTCCTGCGCGCGCGGGTGCTGGTCGAGCGGCGCAAGGTCGATCACTGGCCGGTCTGCCCGCATTGTGATTGCGGCCTCGTGGCGCGTCCGGTCCAGGAGATCGAGGACCGCCTCCTCGCCTGCTGCCCCTGTGATGCGGCCGAGGACGTGATCCTGACGCCGGAGGACCTGCGCCGCTTCACGATGGAGCCGCATGCCCTGGCAAGCGCCATTGCGGCCACGGGCGGGCTCGGGCCCGTGGAAGCAGTCGGCGGGGATCTGTGGCGCCTGGGCAGCCTGCCTGTGGGCTTCACCATCTTTCTGGTCCTGCATGACAGCGTGCTGCAGCAGCCGGGCGTCGTGGCAGTGATCCGTGCGGCAGCTGCAGGAGCGGTGGCAGCCGTGATCGTGCCGGCGATCGGAACGATGGAGCGCGTGCGCCTTCAGGAAGCTGGTCTCCACATCCTGCGTCTCGCCGATGTGTTGATCGCCGACGCGGACGGTATCGAACGTCTCGACCTGCGCGACCTGAAGGTGGCGCCGGATGGTCCCGAACTCACCTTCCGGACGGGTTCGGGTCTTCTCGAATGGCGCGGGCGTTCGATCGTCCTGAGCCATCAGTTGACCCCGGTGTTCCTGCGCCTTCTGGAGAAGGTGCAGACGCGCAATCCCGTGCTGTCGCACCATGAGCTGGAAGGGACGAGCGGACGGGAGGCCAGGGATCTGGTCCGGGAGTTGCGCGCGAAGGTCGTGCAGGCCGGATTCACCGCGGCGGAGGCCAAGGTGCTCGTCGTGATGGTGCGGGGGCATGGATATCAGCTCGGTGTCGCACGGGAGAAGATCGCAGTGCTCGATTGAGGCCCTCTGCCTGTCGGACGAGCATAACCGGCGCCGACACTGTCCCGGTTCAGATGCGATGCCTTGCTGGGGCTGTCGGCACGAGGTTGCACCGGTGCCGACGGAGAGAGCGTCAGGGTCGGGAACTCATGTCCCGTTACGGCCGACGGACCTCGGCTCCCAAGACGCGCTCGATGTTGCGCAGACAACGCGCGAGCTCCTGCGCTCGCAAGCCAGGATCGGTGAGCCTCGCCGCATTCAGGAAGGCCGCCTCGATCAGCGGCCCGCGAACGGCGCGGTGCGTCAGGCGCGCCAGTGCCGCCCGGATGTCCGGCGTGAGGGGATCCTCTTCCTCCGAGCGCGCGACGGCGGCACGAAGCACGTCCAGCGCCGCCGCGACCTCCTCGCGCGGCAGAATGCTCTCTGCCCAATCGCCGCCGAAGGACACGTTCGAGAGCTGCCGCTTCCGATCCACTGATCGCCTCCGTCCTTGAGCACTCGCCTGGAACAAATATAGAACACAGAGATGTGAGGCTGGGCAAGGTGAGGCGGCAATGGATGAGTTCAGGACGCTCTACATCGACATGAACTCGTTCTTCGCCTCGGTGGAGCAGCACATGCGTCCAGAGTTGCGGGGCCGCCCCGTCGGCATCACCGCGATCGACGCTGGCGCTGGCGCCTGCGTGGCCGCGAGTGTCGAGGCCAAGCGGTTCGGGGTGAGGACGGGTACCCCCGTCCGGGAGGCCCGACGGCTCTGCCCCTCGATCGTGCTCCTGCCGTCGCGGCACCGGCTCTACGTGCGCTTCAATCTCCATGTCGGCGCGATCTTCGACCGCATGGCCGAACTGGAGCGCATCCGCAGCGTGGACGAATTCCAGATCCGCCTCTGGGGCGAGGCGACCGAACTCGAGGGCGCAGCGCAACTCGTGCAGGCGATGCGGGACGCGGTGCGGCGCGAGATCGGCCCCGCGATCCGCTTCTCGGCCGGTATCGGCCCGAACCATCTCTTGGCCAAGATCGCGGGCAAGCTCGAGAAGCCCGACGGCTTTCAGTGGCTCTCGCCCCGCAACATGCCCGATCGGATCGCCCATCTCGCGCTCGATGACCTGCCGGGGATCTCGAAAGGGATCAGGGCGAAGCTCTACCGGGCCTGCATCTGGGATGTTCCCGCTCTCCATGCACTCGATCCTCGCCATGCCCGCAGGATCTGGCGCAGCGTCGAGGGAGAGCGCTTCGTCCGCGCCCTTCAGGGCATGGATTTTCCCTTGGGGGAGACATCGCGGCACGGCTACGGCAACAGCAAGGTGCTCTCGCCCGCCTTCCGTCCGGTGCGGGAAGCCTATCTCGTCGGCCGCTGGCTCGTGGAGAAGGCCGCAGCCCGGCTGCGCCGGGACGGCCGTGTGGCCGCGCGCCTCTCGCTTGATCTCTCGCTGGATGAGGCCGGCTGGCGGGGATCAGTCCGCTGTGCACCACTGCAGGACACGCTGACATTTCTCGCCCTGCACCGCGACCTCTGGCAGCGCGCCTGGCGCGAGCGGCGGCCGCAACAGGTCTTCGCCCTTTCGATCCATTTGGGCGACGTGACACTGCTTTCCGCGCGCAGTGGCGACCTCCTGATCCCGCTCGCGCCGGCCGAGCCATCACGAGGCGAACGCGTCTCGGCGGTGGCCGATCTCATCAACCGCCGCTTCGGCGCGGACACGATCCGGTTCGGTATCAACGCCCCGCATCACGGATTCTTCGAGCGGGGCTGAACAGCCGCAGCACCACAGCCATCAGACAGGGAGCAATCCAACGTCAGATGCGCCGAACAGGATATCGAATCACGTTCGAAAGCTGTTCGACGGAATAGCTGCGCCGTCCGTCCTCCAGAGAAAGCCGAGGATTGCATCCAAGGTCCCGGACCGCTACCGTCGGGCCGGTAGCCGCGACC
>JACFNY010000270.1 GCA_019454625.1 Sphingomonadaceae bacterium | reverse complement strand
CCCGAGTTCGCGGCGGCGCTCGGCGCGGTGCTCGCGGTCGCGGCGCAGGTCGGGGACTTCTTCGAAAGCCACCTGAAGCGCCGCGCGGGCGTCAAGGATTCCGGCAGCATCCTTCCGGGACATGGCGGCGTGATGGACCGGCTCGACGGTGTCGTGCCGGTGAGCGTGCTCGTTGCCGTCGCGATCGGTCTTGCCCGATGACGGCGCGTTCGATCAGCATCTTCGGTGCAACCGGCTCGGTCGGCCGCTCGACGATCGACCTCGTGGCGCGCGCGCCGGAGCGCTGGTCCGTCGACGTGCTGACGGCGAACCGCGACGTCAGCAGCCTCGCCGCGGAGGCGCGCCGTCTCGGCGCCCGCATGGCGGTCGTCGCGGACGACGGCGCCTACGGCGACCTCAAGGATGCGCTCGCGGGCTCGGGCGTGGAGGCGGCGGCGGGCGTGCAGGCGCTGAGCGATGCGGCGGACGTGCCGAGCGACATCGTGATGGCGGCCATCGTCGGCGCGGCGGGGCTGCCCCCGACGCTGCGCGCCGTCGAGCGCGGCGCGTGCGTCGCCTTCGCCAACAAGGAGACGCTGGTTTGCGCGGGCGAGCTGGTGAACGCGCGGGCGAAGCGGAGCGGGGCGCACCTGCTGCCGGTCGATTCCGAGCACAACGCCATCCACCAGGTCTTCGACTTCGAGAACCCCGAGCGCGTCGCGCGCATCATCCTGACGGCGAGCGGCGGCCCGTTCCGCACGCGCAGCCTTTCCGAAATGGCCGCGGTGACGCCGTCCGAAGCCGTGGCGCATCCGGTCTGGTCGATGGGCGCCAAGATTTCCGTCGATTCCGCCACGCTGATGAACAAGGGATTGGAGCTGATAGAGGCGTATCACCTGTTCCCGGTGGAGGAGAGGCAGCTGGACGTCATCGTGCACCCGCAATCGGTGGTTCACAGCTTCGTCGAGTATGTCGACGGCTCGATGCTGGCGCAGCTCGGCGCGCCCGACATGCGGATTCCCATCGCCTATGCGCTGTCGTGGCCGGACCGGATGGCGACGCCCTGCGCGCGGCTCGACCTCGCGGAGGTCGCCCGGCTCGATTTCGAGGCGCCCGATCCCGCCCGTTTCCCGGCGCTCCGGCTGGCGCGCGAGGCGCTCGTCAGCGGCGGTTCATCTCCCACGGTGTTAAACGCCGCCAATGAAGTGGCGGTCGCTGCATTTCTGGAAAGCCGAATCGGCTTCCTCGATATTGCCGCGATTGTGGAGCAAACGATGGAAGCCGTCGGCGGACACGCCGTCGAATCGCTCGATGACGTGCTGGCCTGCGACAGCGAGGCGCGGCGTGTCGGCGAGACGCACATAAGAGGTCGCGCGCACTGATGGAAATCCTGCCGTCCCCGGGGCTGCTCTTCACGATCCTGATGTTCGTGGCGATGATCAGCCCGCTCGTGTTCATCCACGAGATGGGCCACTACCTTGCCGGGCGCATGTTCAACACGGCGGTGGACAGCTTCTCGATCGGCTTCGGACGCGAGATCTTCGGCTGGACGAACCGGCGCGGCGAACGCTGGAAGGTCGGCTGGCTGCCGCTCGGCGGCTATGTGAAGTTCACCGGCGACGCCAACGCCGCGAGCCTTCCCGCCGAGGCGGCGCGCGTCAACCCGGCGGAAAAGCCGTTCCTGTTCGCCTTCAAGCCGCTGTGGCAGCGCGCGATCATCGTCGCGGCGGGACCGGTCGTGAATTTCGCGGCGGCGATCCTGATCTTCGCGACGTTCATCGCGGTCTACGGCCAGAGCTATACGTCCCCGGTGGTGTCCAACATCGTCGCGCAGTCCGCGGCGGACCGGGCGGGGCTCGCCCCCGGCGACCGAATCCTCAAGGTGGACGGCAAGGCGATCAAGCGTTTCGAGGACATCATCGGCGTCGTGATGATCAACCCCGGCACGCCCGTCCCGGTCGATTTCGAGCGCGCGGGCGCGGTGCGCAGCGTCGTGCTGACGCCGGACCTCATCGAGGAGAAGGACCGCTTCGGCAAGAGTTTCACGATCCCGCGCATCGGCCTTGTCGGCGATCAGCGGGGCGTCATCGAGCGCGGACCCGTGGAATCGCTGTGGTACGGCACGGAGGCCGTGTTCGAGACGACCGGCATGATGGTGGAAGGGCTGGTGCAGATCGTCACCGGGCGGCGCTCGGTGAAGGAGCTCGGCGGGCCGCTCAAGATCGCCGAGGTCTCGGGGCAGGCGGGCACGATGGGCATCGAGGCTTTCGTGAACCTGATGGCGCTCGTCTCGATCAACCTCGGCTTCATCAACCTGCTTCCCATCCCGATGCTGGACGGGGGGCATCTCGCGATCTACGCGGCGGAAGCCGTGCGGCGGAAGCCGATTCCGCCGCGCGTGCAGGAGTGGGCGTTCATGACCGGCTTTGCACTTCTCATCTCCTTCATGCTGATCGTAACCTGGAACGACCTTGCATCTTTCGGCGTGTTCAAGCATGTCGCCGGGCTGATCGGCTGAGATGCGGCCATAAGATTTGAACGAGAGTGGGGAACTTGTGGGCCAACAGACGCTGACGCCGGCTGCCATGCACCGTAACTGGGTTTCCGCGCTGCTTGTCGGCAGTGCGCTCGGCCTGTCGCAGCCCGTGCTGGCGCAGGACGCGCAGCCCGCGGAAGCCGCACCCGAGGCCGCCCCGGCCGCCGCCGTCGCCGTTGCCGAGCAGTCCGGCGTGGTGCGCTCGATCACCATTCGCGGCGCCGAGCGTCTGGAGCCGGAGACGGTGCGGTCCTACGTGGGCCTGTCGGTCGGCGAGAGCTACGACCGCAACCGACTCGACCGGGCGCTGAAGGACCTCTATGCGACCGAGCTGTTCGCCGATGTCACCATCCGCGACCGGCAGGGCGAGCTGATCGTCGACGTGCGCGAGAACCCGGTCGTCAACCGCATCGTGCTTGAAGGCAACAAGCGCGTGAAGGACGAGAAGTTCAAGGACGAGATCAAGCTCGCGCCGCGCCAGATCTTCACGCGCTCCAAGGCGCGCGCGGACGTGGCGCGCATCCTCGAGCTGTATCGCCGGCAGGGGCGCTTCGCCGCCGCCGTCGAGCCGAAGATCGTGCAGCTCGACCAGAACCGCGTCGACGTGGTGTTCGAGATCGACGAGGGGCCGAAGTCGAAGGTCCGCGCGATCAACATCGTCGGCAACACGAAGTTCTCGGACGGCAAGCTGCGCGGCGAGATGGCGACCAAGCAGGCGCGCTGGTACAAGTTCTTCACCTCGAACGACACCTACGATCCCGACCGCTCGGCCTACGACCAGCAGAAGCTGCGCCAGTTCTACCTGACCGAAGGCTATGCCGACTTCCGCGTGGTGTCGTCGGTCGCCGAGCTGACGCCGGACCGCAAGGACTTCATCATCACCTACGTGGTCGACGAGGGCGAGCGCTACACGTTCGGCGAGGTCGACCTC
>JACFNY010000269.1 GCA_019454625.1 Sphingomonadaceae bacterium | reverse complement strand
AAGCCCGCCGAGAACAACCCAGAATCCGGGCGCTCGCGCAGCACCGGCAGCTTCGGCCGGGGCGCGGATTCCGCCGATGCGACCTGCACGCGCTCGACGGCGGGCACCGGCGCCGGCAGCTCGACCTTCGCGAGCCGCACGTCCGCCTTCGGCATCGCGTCGGGCTGGTGCGGCCGCACGAGGCTGGCGAGCTGCACCTCGCTTTCGAGGATCTGCCCCGCCTTCGGCGCGCCGAGCGCCAGCGCCGAGGCGTTCCAGCGCTCGAGCTGCGGCAGGTTGGAGCGGACGCGAAGCTCCGCCTCCAGCGCGCGGATGTCGCGGCGGTCGGTGGCGATCCGCCGCTCCAGCTTGGCGATGCCGCTGCGCTCGGCGCCCACGCTGTAGCTGACGAGATAGAGGCCGAGGCCCGCCCCCAGCGTCACGAGTGCGAGACCGGCGGAGCCGAGCGAGCGGATCATGCGTCATCCTTCCATGCGGGGGCATCGGTGCGCGTGCCGATGCGAAGTGTCGCCGAGCGGGCGCGCGGGTTCGCGGCGATCTCCGCCGCGTCGGGACGGACGGCCTTCGCCGCCCGGAAAGTCGGCGCGGACCCCCCGATCCGCGCCTCGGGCAGGTGGCGCGAGCCCTGCGGATCACCCCCGCTGCGCGTGCGCAGGAAGCGCTTCACCGCCCTGTCCTCGAGACTGTGGAAACTCACCACGGCGAGCCGCCCGCCCGGCCGCAGCAGCCGCTCGGCGGCGCGCAGGCCCGCATCGAGTTCGCCGAGCTCGTCGTTCACCGCGATGCGCAGCGCCTGGAACGTGCGCGTCGCCGGGTCCTTCGGCGCGCCCGGCCGGTGCCCGAGCGCCTTGCGGACGACGGCGGCGAGTTCGCCCGTCCGCGTGATCGGCCGCGCCGCCACGATGTGGCTCGCGACGCGGCGGGAGCGCGGCTCCTCGCCGTAGCGGTAGAGGATGTCGGCAAGCGCCGCCTCGTCCAGCGTGTTCACGAGGTCCGCGGCGCTCGGCCCCTCGCCCGACATGCGCATGTCGAGCGGGCCGTCGGCCTGGAACGAGAAGCCGCGCACCGCCTGGTCGATCTGCATCGAGGAGACGCCGATGTCGAGCATGATGGCGTCCACGGTCGAAACGCCGCGCGCCGCGAGCGCACGGTCCATCAGCGAGAAGCGCTCGCCGATCAGCGTCAGCCGGTCCGCATTGACGCCCGCGAGCGCCGCGCCGCCCGCGATGGCGGTCGGATCGCGGTCGAACGCATAGACATGCGCCGCGCCCGCCGCGAGCACGGCCTTCGTGTAGCCGCCGGCGCCGAACGTGCCGTCGACGACGCGCGCGCCGGGGATCGGGGCAATCCCGGCAAGCACGGCGTCCAGAAGCACGGGGATGTGGGGGGCAGCCGTCATGCGGCCTCCCCGCGCTCTTTCAGGAGATTGCGGACATGGAAGACCGTGGCGGGGTCGGCACGGTCGGAGGCGAGCAGCGCCTGCGGGTCCCAGATCTCGAAATAGTCGGCGAACGCGATGAAGCAGGCGAGCCGGTCGATTCCGGCGGCCTCGCGGGTGGCGGCGGGGAGCATGATCCGCCCGTTGGCGTCGTAGGGAAGCGGCTCGACGAAGCTGAACTCGCGCTGCAGGGCGGCGGCGCGTTCCGCCTCCTGCTCCGGCGCGAAACGGCGCTCGATCTGCTGGTAGACGAAGTCGTTGTAGAACTCGTCGTAGGCGCGGATGTGGTTCGGCTCGAACCGCAGGGACAGGGTCACTTCCTTCACGGCGGAGCGCGCTTCGATGGTGGAACGGTAGCCGGCCGGGATCGACAGCCGACCCTTGGCGTCGACTGCGTTGATCGCAAACCCCTTGAACAGGTCCCGTTTCACGCGCGGCTCTCAATCGGCGGGCAATGCAATCCCCGGCCGCGAAAGCCGGGAAGGCTAACGCGCTAGGCCAGTACCGAGGGCTGAATCCCCGCTCCCCTGTGGAAAACGGAGTATCATGGGTATTTCATGGGTTTCAATGGGAATTTATGGGATTTGGTGTTTTTCACGTGGATTTTCGCTGAATCGCGTGGGTTTACGCAGGTGAAACAATGCGCGGCAAGCCCATACGCGCTTGCGCACAGGCTTGTGGATAAGTCGGTGTGTGAAATTCGGCGGCGAGTCGGCCGGCGGGGGGTGCCGTCAGATCTCGGTCAGATCCCTGCTTTCGTCGATGACGAGCGGGTCGGTGAGCGCTTCCGGCGTGTCGAGCGGCGGCGTGTCGAGCACGGACGGGGGCCGCTCCGGTTCCGGCCCGGCGCTCTTGTCCGCGCCCGGCGCCACGCCCAGCGTGGCGAGCGTGTCTTCCCTCGCTTTCGGCTCCGGCTCGGCGGGCGGGCGCAGCAGGATCGCGGCCGCCATGACCAGCAAAAACACCAGAGCAAGGCCGGTGAGGCCCAGGCGCACTCGATTCATTGTATCCTTGTCTTCAGTTCGTCGGGCGACCCCTCCACGCGCGACCACGCCGCTATAGGTAGTGCAGGCGGCCGTGCATGTCGAGTGATCCCCATTTACGCACGGTCCGCCTATCATCCTTCGGAAGTGACAGCGGGCGCCCCGGGCTTATGGATAGGCCGGAAAGCGACAGATGAAAACGACAGGCGAAGGAACAGGGTGATGAACTTCGAATATTCCGCGAAAACCCGCGAGATGATCGGCCGCGTCCGGGCATTCATGGACGAGCACGTCTATCCGAACGAAGCGCGCTACGCCGACGAGCTGGCATCCGGCGAGCGCTGGAAGGTGCTTCCCGTGATCGAGGAGCTGAAGCCGAAGGCGCGCGCCGCGGGCCTCTGGAACATGTTCATGCCGCCGAGCCACGGCGGCAAGCCGGTTAGCGAATTCGCTTTCGAGGGCACGACGCTCACCAACCTCGAATACGCGCCGCTCGCCGAGGAGATGGGCCGCGTGAGCTGGTCGTCGGAGGTGTTCAACTGCTCCGCGCCCGATACCGGCAACATGGAAGTGCTGATGCGTTACGGCACGTACGCGCAGCAGGAAAAATGGCTGCGGCCGCTGATGAACGGCGAAATCCGCTCCGCCTTCCTGATGACCGAACCGGCCGTCGCCTCGTCGGACGCAACGAACATCGAGACGCGCATCCGCCGCGACGGCGACCATTATGTCGTCAGCGGCCGCAAATGGTGGTCCTCGGGCGTCGGCGATCCGCGCTGCAAGGTCGCGATCGTGATGGGCAAGACCGACACCTCCGCGCCCAAGCACCTCCAGCAGTCGCAGATCCTCGTGCCGATGGATGCGCCCGGCATCAAGGTCGAGCGGATGCTGAACGTGTTCGGCTACGACGATGCGCCGCACGGCCATGCCGAGGTCGTGCTCGACGACGTGCGCATTCCCGCGGACAGCATCCTGCTCGGCGAAGGCCGGGGCTTCGAGATCGCGCAGGGCCGCCTCGGGCCGGGCCGCA
>JACFNY010000268.1 GCA_019454625.1 Sphingomonadaceae bacterium | reverse complement strand
ATCGCGCAGCCTGCTCTAGCCCTTTGTGGTCGCATCGTTCTTCGCGGAAAACCGGGTCCCACTTTTCCGCACGATGCTCTAGGGCTGGGGAAAGAGAGCTACGTTTCCTTCGGCATGTCCGCGTCGTCGAGCGCGCTGGCGCGGATCTGCGCCGGTCGGGTTTCGAGGCGTTTCCAGTAGGCCTCGAACGCCGGGCGCTTCTCGATGGTGCCGAACTGGAGGCCCCAGGCGACGTGCGCGCCGACATAGACGTCGGCGGCGGTGAAGCTGTCGCCCGCGACGTAGGGCGCGGCGGAGACGGCCTTCTCCAGCGTGTCCATCACGTGGCCGTAGGTGCCGTAGCCGACCATCATCTGCTTGTCGGCGGGCACCTCGACGCCGAGCGCACGGTCGGAGATCGCGGCTTCGAGCGGACCCGCCGCGAAGAACAGCCAGCGGTAGTAGCTGCCGCGGTCCTTCGGCGCGGGGGCGAGGTTCGCCTGCGGGAAGGCGTCGGCGAGATAGGCGCAGATCGCGGCGCATTCGGTGACGACCGTATCGCCGTGGCGGATGGCCGGGACCTTGCCCATCGGATTGATCGCGAGATATGCGGGCGCCTTCATCGTGGTGCCGTAGTCGAGGATTTCGGTGCTGTAAGGCGCGCCCGTTTCCTCAAGCATCCAGCGCGCGATGCGGCCGCGCGACATCGGGTTCGTGTAGAGCACCAGATCGGTCATCGTCCTTCCCCTTCGACTCGGAATGGAAGGAACATATCAGGAACGATGGAGGCTGTCGATCAGCGTGTCATGGCGTTGGTGATGCCCGTGAAGACATCGACCAGCGACAGGCCGAGCATCTGGAAGGCGATGATCGCCGCAAGCGAGATCAGCGCCGCGATCAGCCCATACTCGATTGCGGTCGCGCCCCGGCGGCTGACGAGAAGACGGTGGAAAACACGCATCGGCCCGGTACTCCCTCGGCTCTGCGGCGAAAGTATCGGCCGCGCGGGTTGCCGAAGCGTTACCGGCCCTTCATCGCACCGGTCGCGGTCTGCAGGATGTCGGTGACGAACCAGCCGAGCACGCCCGCGACGACGACGATGATGACAATGGTGACGACGAGGCGGCGGGTGTTGCTCCGCTTCGGCGCAGCCGCGCGCCCATCGGGTTGCCCATAGTCCTGCATTCCGACTCTCCCCCCAACGATCCTGAGCGTGATCCTAGGGCCGAAGGTGAGCCGCTGACAACTACGGCTGGCGCGCGCAGACAGGCGTGGCGGCGCGCGGCGGCAGCGCGCGGGCGAAGGCGCTGAGCGCGGCGTAGGTGGCGTCGCGCGCCTCCGCGTCCAGCATTTCACGGCAGGCGGTGTCGAAGCGCGGACGGTCGTTTGCTGCGGCCGCCGCCGTCATTGCCGACAGCGCCATCTCGTCGGGCCCGAGCCCCCGGCAGCAGGGCGGGCTGATCAGGAAACAATCCGGCCAGTGATCGCCGACGATCTGCACGGCAGCGAGGAGCCGCGTGGCGGCGAGCGGGCTCCCCAGCCGCTCGGCGAGCGCCTCGCGCGGGTCGTGCCCGGCGCGCTGGCAGATCACCACCAGCCGCGTGCCCATCACCATGTGCATCGGCGTGCGCGCGAGATCGCGCAGATCGGGCTTTCGCAGCAGGTCCTCGAGCGGGTTCGTCATTCGGTCTCCCTTCGTCGGCAGGCTTTGCACATGCGTCGCATTGACATGTGTCGGGAATCAAATCTAATGAGAATCAGTTGCAGTAGCAACGGTGCATTTGGTTTGGGGGTGACAGTGAATTCAGCTTCGCGGGCCGCGTTGGCGGCCGCTCTTTGCTATGGAATGACAGCCGGTGCGGCGCTTGCGGCGGACGACGCGGCGGCGCTGGACGACAGCGGCACGATCACGGTGACGGCGACGCGCAGCCCGATCTCCATCGACGACGCCCCGGCGGTGGTGACGGTGATCGACGAGCAGCGCATCGCCGACGAACTGGTGACGGACATCAAGGACCTCGTGCGCTTCGAGCCGGGCGTTTCCGTGCGCCGCGCGCCCGCGCGCTTCGGCGCGGCGCTCGGCACGACGGGCCGCGCGGGCAACGAGGGCTTCACCATCCGCGGCATCGGCGGCAACCGCGTGCTCATCCAGGTGGACGGCGTGCGCGTGCCCGATGGTTTCAGCTTCGGCGCGCAGGGCGTGGGGCGCGGCGACTACGTCGACATCGGCCTCGTGAAATCGGTGGAGATCCTGCGCGGTCCCGCCTCGGCGCTCTACGGCAGCGACGGGCTTTCGGGCGCGGTGAGCTTCGTGACGAGCAACCCTTCGGACATCCTGAAGGACGGTCAGAGCTTCGGCGGGCTGGTGCGCGGCGCATACAGCTCGGCCGACGAGGAATATAGCGGAACGGCGATCCTCGCCGCGCGCGGCGGCACGATCTCCGGCATGGTCGCTTACACGCGGCGCGACTACAAGGAGCTCGACAACAAGGGCACCGACGACCGCACCGGATCGCTGCGCACGACGCCGAACCCGCAGGACGGCGAGTCCGACGCCGTGCTCGGCCGGCTGGTGTGGGAGCCGGGCGGCGGCCACACGGTCCGCCTGACCGGCGAATATGTCGATACCGCGCTCTATTCGAACGTGCTCTCGGGGATCAGCGCCACGGTCGACCGGCTGGAGGCGTGGGACACCGGCAAGCGCGTCCGCGCCGCCGCCGACTGGACGTGGCAGGGCGAAGGCGCGATCAACTACGCCCGTGTCGGCGCCTACTGGCAGGACGCCGAGGATCACCAGTACACCGAGGAGGACCGCACGCCCGCGGCGGACCGCACCCGGCTCAACACGTTCGACAACCGGGTGATCGGGGCGTCGGCGGAATTCCACGCGGGCTTCTCGACCGGCGCGCTCGGCCACCGCCTCGTCTTCGGCGGCGACGTCAGCGAGACGCGGCAGAAGGGCGTGCGCGACGGCACCGTCGCGCCGTTCGGCGAGACCTTCCCGACGCGCGCCTTCCCGGTGACGGACTACGTGCTCGCGGGGCTTTACGTGGGCGACGAGATCAGCATCGCGGACGGCATGGTGACGCTGTTCCCGGCGCTGCGCTTCGATCACTACAAGCTTTCGCCCAAGGATGACCCGCTGCTGCCGGCCTTCGCGGGCGCGGGACAGAGCGATTCCCGCGTGTCGCCGAAGTTCGGCGCGGTGGTGAAGCTCGGCGAGGCGGTGCGGCTGTTCGGCAATTACGGGCGCGGCTTCAAGTCGCCCGAGCCGGGCCAGGTGAACCAGTATTTCTCGAACCTCGCCTCCGGCTACACCTCGATTCCGAACCCGGACCTCGGGCCGGAGAAGAGCGAGAGCATCGAAGGCGGCCTCCGCGTGACGAGCGATGTCGTGCGTTTCGAGGCGAGCGTGTTTCATGCGAAGTTCGACGATTTCATCGAACAGGTGGTCGTGGGCGGCGCTGGCACAGCGCTTGACCCGACGCTCTTCC
>JACFNY010000267.1 GCA_019454625.1 Sphingomonadaceae bacterium | reverse complement strand
GGGCCTCTGCCGCATGGTCGCGGCGGCGCTCTCCACCGGCGCGACGGCGACCCTGCAATGATCGCCGCCGTGCAGCGCGCGCCAACCGAAGGCTTTTCCCGCATGACGTCGTTCACGCCGACCGGCCAGGATCTCCGCAACCGCCCCGTCGTCGTGGCGGTGGCGAGCGGCAAGGGCGGCGTCGGCAAGACGCATGTTTCCGTCAATCTCTCGGTCGCGCTTGCGCGGTCCGGCAAGCGGGTGATGCTGTTCGACGCCGACCTCGGCCTTGCGAACGCGGGTGTCATGCTCGGCCGCCCGGCGGGCCGCACCGTGCGCGACGCCCTGAAGGACGGCGTGCCGCTCACCGAGATCGTGCAGCCGGGGCCGGCGGGGATCGGGCTCGTCAGCGGCGGATCGGGCGATGCCAGCCTCGCGGTGATCGAGGACGAGGTGCTCGACGGCTTCTGCCGGGAGTTCCGCGTGTTCGAGGACGCGCTCGACTATCTCGTGATCGACACCGCCGCGGGCATCGCGCCCAACGTCACCGGGCTCGTCGAGAAGAGCGATTTCGCGGTCGTCGTGCTCACCGACGAGCCCGCCTCGTTCATCGACGCCTACGGCCTCCTGAAGGCGCTCGCGCAGCGCGACCGCTGCCGCGAGGTGCTCGTCGTCACCAACATGGTGGCGAATGCGGCTGCGGGCCGCAGGCTGTTCGCGCGCTTCAAGCAGGTCGCGGGCACGTTCCTCGACATCGGCATCGAACATCTCGGCTCGATCCCCCACGACAACCACGTGCACAGCGCCGCGATGCGCAAGCGCTGCCTCGTGGAGGCCTATCCGCTGTCGGCGGCCGGGCGGGCAGTGAGCAGCCTCGCGCTCGACATCACAAAGCGCACGCGCACGGACATCCTCGCGGCGCCCAACACCGCCTTCTTCGGAGAGGACCGCGATGCACGCGCGGGCTGAGCTTGCCGGGGGTCTCGTCTATGGCCGGCGCCAGGCGGCGCCGACGCCGCAGCAGCGCGTCGAGGCCAATCTCGGCCTCGTCCGCAAGATCGCGTGGCACGTGTTCGGGCGGGTCAGCTCGGCGATCGAGATCGGCGATCTCGTGCAGATCGGCACGATCGCGCTGCTCGAGGCCGCGCGCAATTTCGAGGAGCGCGGCACCGCCGCCTTCTCCACCTACGCCACCACGCGCATCCGCGGCGCCATGATCGACCAGCTCCGGCGGCAGGCGAACATGTGCCGCAGCGCGCTCGTGCGCCGCAAGCAGCTGAACGATGCCCGCCGTGAGGCGGAGCTCGCGCTCGGGCGCCCACCCGCGCAGGCCGAGCTCGCCGCGCACATGGGCATCACGCGCGAGGCGTTGCAGGCCGAGATCGACGCGACGCAGGGCGTGCGCTACGAGAATATCGACGAGGTCTATTCAGACCATTCGCAGTGGTTCGCCGACGAGGGCGAGACGCCGGACCAAACGCTGGAACGCAAGGACCTGGAACGCGCGCTCGCCGAGGGTATCAGGACCCTTCCCGAGCGCGAGGCGATGGTGCTCCAGCTCTATTATGTCGAGGAATTGAACCTCGACGTGCTCGGCGTTGGTGCCGCGCGCGTCTGCCAGATCAAGAAGGCCGCGCTCGACCGGATGCGCCACGGCCTTTCGGAGTGGGCGGAATAAGCTGCCGCAGGGCGGCGCGCGCAGCACGTCGAGTGTTCGCCAACTATCCGCAGAATGACCGCTGGACTTTCGCGAGTCCCGATTGATCCTTTCGGCGGGAGCGGGCGTCGCCCGGGGGATACGGCGACGCGCCTGCGACGACGATCATCGTTGCCTTGTCGAACAGAAAGACCGCGCGCCTCACGGATAGCTGATCGCCTCGCCTGCGGGCCGTTTCTTCTCGGCGTTCGTGGGCATGATCGGCGTGCCGAGGACTTTCGCCGCTTCGGCGGTCTGCTCCGGCGCGCGCTTCGGGGCCGCGCTGCGCTGCGCGGTGGGGCGGGCGGCTTGCGGCCGGGGGCCCGGCGCGGGCGCCGCGCGGCGGGTCTCGACGCGGGCGAGGCGGGCGTCGACCTGCTTCATCACCACCGACGGAAGCTGCTCGGCCATCTGCTGGTTGGCCTTGACCGCCGCGGCGAGCGCGTTGATCTGGCCGTCGAGCGACTGCGGCGATGCCGATGCGGCGGCGAGGCCGGGCCGCGTCGCCAGCTCGTCGATGGCGTCCCGCTGCTGCTCCATCAATGTCTGGAGCGCGTTCAGCTTGGCGATCACGTCCTTCGTGGAACCGCCGCCGGCCGCCGCGGCGAGGCTCGCGGCGCGCCATGACTGCACGGCCGCAAGGGTGGAGGTGATCACGCAGATGCCGAGACACGCGGCGATCGCCATGCCGGAACGCGACGGCTTGCGCGACGGCGCGGCGGCCGGTTCGGCAGGCTCCGCTTCGGTGGGCTTCGCTTCGGCAGCGGGCGTCGGCGCGGGTTCTGCGGCCGGAGTCTCTGCCACCGCCTCGGCCTCGGCGGGCGCCGGCTCGGGCTGTGGTTCGGCTTTCGGCTTTTCCGCTTGCGGCTGCTCCGCGTCGAACGTCAGCTCCTCGTCGTCGTCTTCGGTCGCCACGGAAAACCCCCAACGTGTCTCGTTTTCAGGAAAACGGCCCCGGCGTTCGGATGAGCGCCGGGGCCGAACCCGTACTACTTTACAACGCTAACCCTTAACGAAGCAGCGACAGCACGTTCTGCTGCGTCTGGTTCGCCTGGGCCAGCATGGCGGTCGCCGCCTGGCTCAGAACCTGCGCGCGGGCGAGGTTGGTGCTCTCCGCCGAGAAGTCCGCGTCTTCGATACGCGAGCGGGCTTCGGTGAGGTTCGTCGAGGTCGTCGACAGGTTGCTGACGGTCGATTCGAGGCGGTTCTGGAGCGCACCGAGATCGCCGCGGCTCGACACGATCGAGTCGATCGCCTTGTCGAGGACCGTGAGCGCCGCCACCGCAGCTTCCTGGCTGCTGATGTCGAGCGTCGAGGTCATGTAGGCGCTGCCGCCCTGCGCGACGAAGCCGATCGCTGCCGCACCCGTGCCTTCGACGCGGACACCGCTGCCGTCGACCGAGATGAGCTTGATCGAGTTCGCGACATCGCCGGCGACGGCCTGGACGCCGGTGTTGCCGGTCTGGGCATTGATCGCCGTGATCTTGTCGGCGGCGGTGCCCGTGGCCGAGGCGCCGATTTCCACGCCGTTGATGACCAGAGCGCCGGCCGTCAGCGCTGTCGTGTTCTCGACAGCACCTTGGAAGCTGACGCCGTCCTTGTTGACGTTGAGGCCCATCGTCTGCACGTCGGCGACTTGGTTCGCCACCACCGCATCGGTGCCGACGATCTTGATATCACTGCCGTCGCTGCTCTGAAGGCTCACGAAGCCCTGATACGTGCCGGCCGTGAAGCCGCCCGCCGCGGTGCCGCCGACCTGGATCGCCTTGCCGGTGGTGTTCGACAGGGTGATGGTCTTGTCG
>JACFNY010000266.1 GCA_019454625.1 Sphingomonadaceae bacterium | reverse complement strand
TGCCGAAGACGTAGAGGCCGAAGAGCACGAGGCCCTGAAGGTTGGCGAAGCCGACCTGCCGGTCCGGGATGAAGGCGGCGATCATCACGGCATAGACCGGGAGCCGCGCCGAGCAGGTCATCAGCGGGGCGATGAGGATGGTCGTCAGCCGGTCCTTCGGATCGTCGATGCTGCGTGTCGCCATGATGCCGGGAATCGCGCAGGCGAAGGATGAGAGCAGGGGGATGAAGGCGCGGCCGTTGAGGCCGACATAGGCCATCAGCCGGTCCATCAGGAACGCCGCGCGCGTCATGTAGCCCGATTGTTCGAGGGTGAGGATGAACGCGAACAGGATGAGGATCTGCGGCAGGAACACCACGACTCCGCCGACGCCCGCGAGCACGCCGTCCACGATCATCGAGCGGAACCAGCCTTCGGGAAGGGCGCCGCCCGCGATTTCCTGAAGCGCGGCGATGCCGTCCTCGATCCATGTCATCGGCGCTTCGGCCCATGCGAACACGGCCTGGAACATGATGAACAGCAGCGCCGCGAGGATCACGGGTCCGAAGACGGGATGGAGGGCGATGTTGTCGATGCGGCGCGTCGCGGCCCCGGCGCCGCCGGAATGCGTCGTCACACTGTCCGCGATGCGCTGCGCTTCGTGCTGGAGCGCGCGGATGTCGGCCCCCGGCCCGGCGGGCACCGCCTCGCGCATCAGCATCGAAAGCGTTTCCTGCCCGAGCTCGACAAGCCCGCGCCGCCGCACCGCGACCGTGGACACGGCCGGCACGCCGAGGAGTTGCGAGAGCCTCGCCACGTCGATCTTCGTGCCGTCGCGGTCGGCAAGGTCGATCATGTTGAGCGCGACGACCATCGGACGCCCGAGCCGCGCCAGTTCCAGCACGAAGCGCAGGTGGTTGCGCAGGTTCGTGGCGTCGACGACGCAGATGATCGCATCGGGCCCCCGCTCGATGCCGTGCTCGCCCATCAGCACGTCGCGCGTGACCTGCTCGTCGGGGGAGTGGGGGCTGAGGCTGTAGGTGCCGGGCAGATCGACGATCTCGATATGCGAGCCATCGGGAAGCTGCATGGCGCCGACCTTGCGCTCCACGGTGACGCCCGGATAGTTGCCGACCTTCTGCCGGGCGCCGGTCAGCGCGTTGAACAGTGATGTCTTGCCGGCGTTCGGGTTGCCGACCAGCGCCACCCTCGGCGCGGCGATCACTACGTTCATTCGGCGGCCTCGGCCCGCACCCCGGTTGCCGGTATGGGAAAGACCTCGAGAAGCCGCGTCGCGGCCTTGCGCAGGGCGATGACATTGCTGCCGACACGCAGCGCGACGGGGCAGCCGCCGATCAGGCCGCGGTGCAGCACCTCGATCTCGACGCCCTCGTCGAAGCCCATTTCGCGCAGACGCAGCGCCTCGGCCGCGTTTGTGCCGGTTTCCCTGATCTTCACGACGCTGGCGGTTTGCCCGGTCTTGAGGTCCTCGATCCGCATGAACACTCTGATCTGCCCGTACTTTTGCGAGCGATTATCATGTTCAAGGCGGCTTGACTAGGGAAAGCCGGCTTACGCGGCAGGATAACGCAGGCGGCCGAGGAAGCGGGACAGGCGCGGACGGTTGTCGGCGCGTTCCCGAAACCGCGCCTTGGCCTTTTCCACCTGCATGATCGTCTCGATACGGCGGTCGAGGAACGCGAAGGTCTCCGCGTCGTCCTCGCTCTCGTCCTGAAGCCAGTAGAGCAGCGTCGCCGCATAGACGCCGCCGAGCGACAGGCGCTTCGTATAATGGTTGAAATCGGTCGCCGTGTCGCCCGCGGCGCGCCACATCGCATCGGCGCTGCGCCACAACGTGCGCGCGGAAAGCGCGGCGTTCTGCGGCAGCGCGAGCACGGCGAGCGCGCGGCGCACGGCCTCCTTGTGCGGCCGCGCCTGTTCGATGCGGACGCGGATCGCGGTGGCGATGCGGTCGCGGATCTTCATGGCGCCGGCGCCGCGCCGCGCCATTTCGGCGGCCATGTCGCGGTCGGCCTTCAGGATCCACGCGTCGATCATGTCGGCCGCGCCGTCCGGGAACACCAACCGCGCCCGGTCCGCGGGAATGCCCACGGCAGCGGCGGCGGCATCCAGCGCCGCCTCGCTCCAGCCGTCGAAGGCGACGCTCGGCAGCAGGGCCTCCACCAGCACGGGGCGAAGCTCGTCGAGCGTCATGTCTGCGGGCGCGATGGTCTCGGTCATGGCCGCGTGATACACCAGCAGGCGCCGCGCGTCAGCCCTTGCCGCTGGCACGCGAATCTGCTAGATCGCGCGCTCTTTCCGCCGAGGCTTGCCTCCGGCGGCTCGTTTTATTGTGCCGGGCAGACGGCAAAACTGGATTGGAGTAGACGGCCGCAATGCAAATCATCGTTCGCGACAACAATGTCGATCAGGCCCTTCGTGCGCTCAAGAAGAAGCTGCAGCGCGAAGGCGTCTACCGCGAGATGAAGCTGCGTCGTCACTACGAGAAGCCCTCCGAGAAGCGCGCCCGCGAGAAGGCGGCCGCCGTTCGCCGCGCCCGCAAGCTGGAGCGCAAGCGCGCCGAGCGCGACGGCGTCCGTTAAGCCGCTCTCCGGCCCCGTCCAAGGGCCGTGGTCCGTTTCAAGTTTCAGGTCTGGAGTGTGCGCTGATGGCGACTGTTGCGACGCGCGGTAGCGGCCTTGGCCGTTGGGTTCTGCTCCTCGCGGTCCTGCTCGTCGGCATGGGCGCGCTCGCGTGGGCCGGAACGCAGAAATTCGCGGTGCCCGCCAACATGCAGACGACAGCCTCCGGCCTGATGTACGAGGTGATCCGCGAGGGCGACGGCGAGAAGCCGACCGCCGCCGACGTGGTGCTCGTCCACTACGAGGGCCGTCTGCTCGACGGCACCGTGTTCGATTCGAGCTACCAGCGCGGCCAGCCCGCCGCGTTCCCGCTGCAAGGGCTGATCCCCGGATGGGAAGAGGGCATCCAGTTGATGCCGAAGGGCTCCAAGTACCGCTTCCGCGTGCCGCCGCAGCTCGCCTACGGCGCGGAAGGCGCCGGCGGCGTCATCCCGCCGAACGCGACGCTGGAGTTCGACGTCGAACTGCTCGAGATCGCGCCGCGCGAGGCCCTCGAGCAAGGTATGCCGCCGCAGGACCTGCCGCAGTAAGCCACGTCGTCTCCCTCTCCCTCGATGGGAGAGGTTGCGAAGACTTGCCGGTGAAACCGGCTAGTCGCAGTTGGTGAGGGTGGCCAGCTACTCTTCCCCGTCCCGCAGCGACAGCCACGCCCGTTCGCCGCGCAGCGCGGTGAACCAGCTCACGGGGTTCCAGAAGCGCTGGCTGCCGTCGAGCGAGAAGGTGGTGAACTCGGCGCGACCGATGACATTCTCGAGCGGCAGCACGCCGAGCCCTTCCTCCTCGGGCGAGAAACGGCTGTCGGCGGAGCGGTCGCGGTTGTCGCCCATCAGGAACACGTGGCCCGTGGGCACCGTCACCG
>JACFNY010000265.1 GCA_019454625.1 Sphingomonadaceae bacterium | reverse complement strand
CCTCAACCTCGCCGCTTCACGCCTATGGTTGAAGTCTTTTGTCAACACGGCCTAGAGCCTGATCGTTCGGGATGGAAGCGGTTACGCTTCCATCCCGAACGTGAATCAGTCTCTAATTCATAGCTTGAACAGAGATTCACGGTTCAGGTCGATTCGACCTGAACCGATCACGGTCCGGAACAGCACGGGAGGCGCCCTATCAACATCCCGAACCTGCTCACCGTGCTGCGCCTGCTGCTGGTGCCGCCGATGGCGCTGTGCCTGATCGCGGGCGACCTGACGCGCGCGGGCATCATCTTCGCCGTCGCCGCCGCCACCGACGCGATCGACGGCTGGATCGCACGGCGCTGGCACAGCGTCACGACGTTCGGACGGCTGATGGACCCGGTCGCCGACAAGCTGCTCGTCGGCACCGCCGTCGCGCTCCTCTGGTGGACGGGGCTGCTGCCGGGCTGGTTCGTGCTCGTCGTCGCGGCGCGCGAGGGCTTCGTGCTCGCCGCCGGCGTCTGGGCCCGCGTGCGCGGCCATGCCGACGAGCTCAAGCCCGGCCCGTTCGGAAAGGCCGGGAACGCCGCGCAGATGGTGCTCGTGGCGCTGATCCTGCTGCCGCTGCCGGGCGTTCTGAAAACGCCCGTCCTGCTGCAAGCGCTGATGATTGCGGCGAGTTTTCTGATGCTGGTGTCGGCCGCCCGCTATGTTCGGCGCTGGATACGCGCACGGCGGGAAACGGATGCGTAACATCCCGTCCGCTATACGGCTGGCCGGGCTTCCGGGGACGGTGCGATTGAAACCGTCATCATTCGCGGGGCATGAGCAGACCGCGCGGTCGGGGGTCTCGCGCGGCATGACGGCAGTGACGAGGTCGACGGACATGGCACTCAGACTCGTTCTGGCAGCGGCGCTGGCAACCGGCTCGACCGGCGCATCGGCGGCAACGCTCACGGTCGGCGAGAACAGCGCCTACGCGACCCTCACCCAAGCCGCGCACGCCGCAAGGCCCGGCGACACGATCGTGCTCGCCCCCGGCTTCCATGAAGGCGCGCAGTTCCATGCCGACCGCCTGACGATCCGCGCAGCGGAAAGCGCGCCGCCGGGCAGCGTCGTGGTGCGCGGCGCGGCCGTCGGCCGAAAGGGCCTGTTCGTCATTTCCGGCAACGACGTGACGGTTGCGGGCATCGCCTTCGAAGGCGCGCGCGTCCCGGACGGCAACGGCGCCGGAATCCGCGCCGAAGGGCGAAACCTGATCGTCCGGGACTCGCGGTTCTACGGCAACGAGATGGGCATTCTGACCGACAGCGTGCCGGGAAGCGTCGTCACGGTCCGCGGTTCGCGCTTCACCGGGACGGAGAGCCGCAGGCGCGGCCACGTCGGCCATGCGGTCTACGCCAACGGAATCGCGCGGCTCGTCGTGACGGACTCGCACTTCGAGCGCGGCGCGCGCGGACACTACATCAAGTCGCGCGCGCTGGAGACCCTCATCACCCGCAACCGCATCGACGACACCAACGGCTCGGCATCCTACCTCATCGACCTGCCGCAAGGCGGCGCCGCGACGATCAGCGGCAATCTTCTCGTGAAGGGCCCCCATCCCGACAATTGCTGCACGGCCATCGCTTACGGCTTCGAAATGCGAAAAGGGACCGGCTATGCGAACCCGCCGGGACCCGTCCGCGTCATCGCGAACCGCTTCGTGAACCGTGCGCCGGGGCTCGTGACGTTCTTCGCCAACCGGTCCGCGCCCGCCAACGCCGCGCGGCTCGCGGACAACGAGATGATCGCCGAGCAGGGCCGCATCGTCGTCACCTCGGGCAGCGCCACGGTGACCGGCAAGGCCGTGCCCGCAGGCATCCTGCCGGATGCCGCGACCTTCGCGGGCATGGTCCTGAAGCCGCCGCTGTCGGGCGTATTCGCCCTGCTCGGCTTCGGCCTTGCCGGACTCATCGTCGGACGGCGCAAGGCCGCCGCCGGGCGATAACCGGCAGGCGCCGCTACCCTACTCCGCCGCCTCGGCAAGCCCCGCGGGCGGCATGTTGTGGCCGAGCAGGCGCAGCACGTCGGCCGCGCACTCCACCACGTTGGTGCCGGGTCCGTAGATGCCCTGAACGCCCGCATCGCGCAGGAAATCATAGTCCTGCGGCGGGATGACGCCGCCCGCGATCACCTTGATGTCGCTGCGCCCCTCGGCGCGCAGGCGGTTGATGAGCTCGGGGATCAGCGTCTTGTGACCGGCGGCGAGCGACGAGGCGCCGACGACATCGACGCCGGTTTCGAGCGCGAGCACCACCGTCTCCTCCGGCGTCTGGAACAGCGGCCCGGACACGACGTCGAAGCCCATGTCGCCGAAGGCGGAGGCGATGACGTTGGCGCCGCGGTCGTGCCCGTCCTGCCCCATCTTGGCGACGAGCAGCTTGGGCTTGCGCCCCATGCGGCGCTCGACGGCCCTGACGCCGTCCACCACCTGCTCCCAGCGCGGGTCGCCCTTGTAGGGCGCCGCGTAGACGCCCTTCACCGGCGTCGGCACGGTGCCGTAGCGCTTGAAGCTTTCCTCCAACGCCGACGAGATCTCGCCGAGCGTGGCGCGCGCGCGCGCCGCGTCCACGGCGAGCGCGAGCAGGTTGTTCTCGATGCTGGAGGGCTTCGCCGCGCCCGCGCGCAGCGCATCGAGCGCGGCGCGGCAGGCCGCCTCGTCGCGCGCCGCCTTCACGGCGTTGATGCGCGCGATCTGCGCCTCGCGGACCTTGGTGTTGTCGACCTCGAGCGTCTCCAGCAGGTCCTCGTTGGCCAGCCGGTACTTGTTGACGCCGACGATCACGTCCTCGGCGCGGTCGACGCGCGCCTGACGCGCCGCGGCGGCCTCCTCGATCATCGCCTTGGGCCAGCCCGCCGCCACGGCCTTCGCCATGCCGCCCTCGGACTCGACGCGCTCGATGATCTCCCACGCCTTGTCGACGAGCTCCTGCGTCAGCGCCTCCACGTAGTAGGAGCCGCCGAGCGGATCGACGACCTTGGTCATCCCCGTCTCTTCCTGGATGACGATCTGCGTGTTGCGCGCGATGCGGGCGGAAAAGTCGGTGGGCAGCGCGATCGCCTCGTCGAGCGCGTTGGTGTGCAGCGACTGCGTGCCGCCCAGCATCGCGGCCATCGCCTCGATCGTGGTGCGGATCACGTTGTTGTACGGGTCCTGCTCCGTCAGCGACACGCCGGACGTCTGGCAGTGCGTGCGCAGCATCTTCGAGCGCTCGTCCTTGGCGCCGAGATTCGTCATCACCCGGTGCCAGAGCACGCGCGCGGCGCGCAGCTTGGCGACTTCCATGAAGAAGTTCATGCCGATCGCGAAGAAGAAGCTGAGCCGCCCCGCGAACTTGTCGATGTCGAGGCCCGAGGCGACGCCGTAGCGCACATATTCCGCGCCGTCCGCGATGGTGAAGGCCAGCTCCTGCACCTGCGTCGCGCCGGCTTCCTGCATGTGGTAGCCGGAGATCGAGATCGAGTTGA
>JACFNY010000264.1 GCA_019454625.1 Sphingomonadaceae bacterium | reverse complement strand
AAGGTCCTCGGTGCGGACCGGGAACCGGGAGTCGGGGCTCGTCAACATCGTGTCCGTGGTCATCCGCGCAAGCCGCCGCCCGGTCAAGCCCGCTCGCGCGGAACGGACGCCGCGGCGCGGCGGTCAAGCGTTTCAATCGCAGGTATAAGTTTCTCTGCTTTGCAGGATCGCGCGCGCAGGGCTAAGCGGGCCGGCATGAGCAGCATCGCCGCCGAGGACCGGACATCCGTCTTCGCGATCCCCGACTATCGCTATTTCTGGATCACCAAGCTCGCCTCGACGACGTCGCAGATGATCCTCGTCATCGTGATCGGCTGGATGGTCTACGACATCGCGCGGCAGACGATGCCGGAGCGCGAGGCGGCGTTCCTGCTCGGCATGGTCGGCCTCGCCCAGTTCCTGCCGCTGTTCGCGCTGTCGCTCGTCGTCGGCTACATCGCGGACCGGATCGACCGCCGCTACATCGTGCGCGGCGCGCTGGCGCTCGAAATGCTGTGCGCGGCGGGGCTCGGCGCGCTGGAACTTACAGGGGGCATCACGATTCCGGCGCTGTTCGTGGTGGCGGCGCTGCTCGGCGTCGGGCGCGCCTTCGCCTCGCCCGCCCTCTCGGCGCTCGCGCCCAACCTCGTGCCGGTACGGATGCTGCCGACCGCGATCGCGTGGAACTCGATCGGCTGGCAGGTCGGCGCCATCGGCGGTCCGGCGCTCGGCGGCTATCTCTACGCGGCGCACCCCGCCGCGCCGCTCGTGGTCTCCGCGGCGATGCTGACGATCAGCCTCGTCGCCATGTTCCTGATCTCGCGCGTGCCGCTCCCGGAAACGGAAGCCTCGGCGAGCCCGTTCGAGTCGGTGATGAACGGCCTGCGCTACGTGCGCGACAACAAGGTGGTGCTGGGCGCGATCTCGCTCGACCTCTTCGCCGTGCTGCTCGGCGGCGTCACGGCGCTGCTGCCCGTCTATGCGCGCGACATCCTCGCCGTCGGCCCCGAAGGCCTCGGCCACCTGCGCGCCGCGCCCGCCGTGGGCGCGGCGTTGGTGGCGCTCTGGCTGTCGCGGCGGCCGCTCGCCCGGCATGTCGGCATCAAGATGTTCGCCTGCGTCGCCGTCTTCGGCATCGCCATCGTCGTGTTCGGCCTGTCGCGCGACCTGTGGCTGTCGCTCGGTGCGCTCGGCGTTCTCGGCGCGGCGGACATGGTGAGCGTCTACGTGCGCTCCTCACTGATCCAGATCTACACGCCGGACGCGATGCGCGGCCGCGTGTCCTCGGTGTCGATGCTGTTCATCTCGGCCTCGAACGAGCTCGGCGAGGCGCGATCCGGTCTCACCGCCGCGTGGTTCGGGCCGGTGGAGGCCGTGGTGATCGGCGGCATCGGCACCATCGTCGTCACCGCACTCTGGGCTTGGCGCTTTCCAGAGCTTCGCCGAGCCGATACTTTTGACGTCCCGGGCGCACTCAAGGAGAGACCGACATGAAGGCATCAAGCATATTGGAAACGATCGGCGGCACGCCGCATATCCGGGTAAACCGCCTGTTCGGGCCGGACGCATCGGTGTGGGTGAAGTCGGAGCGCGCGAACCCCGGCGGCTCGATCAAGGATCGCATCGCGCTCGCGATGATCGAGGACGCGGAAGCCTCCGGCGCGCTGAAGCCGGGCGGCACCATCGTCGAGCCGACCTCGGGCAACACCGGCATCGGCCTTGCGATGGTCGCCGCGGTGAAGGGTTACCGCCTCGTCCTCGTGATGCCGGAATCGATGTCGCTGGAGCGCCGCCGCCTGATGCTCGCCTACGGTGCGACCTTCGACCTGACGCCGCGCGAGAAGGGCATGAAGGGCGCCATCGAGCGCGCCGTCGAGATCGTCGGTTCCACCCCCGGCGCGTGGATGCCGCAGCAGTTCGAGAACCCGGCCAACGTCGCCGTGCACGTGAAGACGACGGCGCAGGAAATCCTCGCCGATTTCCCGGACGGGCTCGACGCGATCATCACCGGCGTCGGCACCGGCGGCCACATCACCGCCTGCGCCAAGGTGCTGAAACCGAAGATGCCCGGCCTCAAGGTCTACGCCGTGGAGCCGACGCTTTCGCCGGTGCTTTCGGGCGGTCAGCCCGGTCCGCACCCGATTCAGGGCATCGGCGCCGGTTTCGTGCCGGGCGTGATGGATACGGCGGTGATAGACGGCGTCATCCAGGTCGCGCCGGACGATGCGAAGGAGATGGCCCGCCGCTCCGCGCGCGAGGAAGGCACGCTCATCGGCATCTCGTCGGGCGCGACGCTCGCCGCGATCCGCCAGCACCTCGAGAAGAACCCGACGCACCGCGTGCTCGGCTTCAACTACGATACCGGCGAGCGCTACTTGTCGGTGCCGGATTTCTTGCCGGAGTGAGCCACCCCGGGGGGTGACGTCGGCGGTGTCGGCGTCTGGTCGCTGCGGATCGCGCTGCGCCAGATGCTGACGTCGTCGGATGAGCCCTGCTCCGTCACCGCCTGCTGGAAGTCCAGCATCTGCGGCACCTCGTTCATCGACATCGCGACCGTCAGGAACTCGCCCTGGCGGCGCTTCTTCATCACGTCGAAGCCGGAGGCGAGCAGCGCCTCGATATTGGCGTTGCGCGCGGCGGACGTTGGCGCGCCGAGCACCACCGCGATCAGCCGCCTGCCGTCGCGCACCGCCGAAGCGGCGAGCGTGAAGCCGGAGGCGTTGGTGTAGCCGGTCTTGATGCCGTCGAGGCCGACGAACTTGCCGAGCAGCTTGTTGTGATTGGGCATGACCGTGCCCTGGAAGTTGAACTGCTGCTCCGAGAAGAACGGGTAATATTGCGGGAAATCCCGGATCAGCGCCTTCGAAAGCGTGGCGAGGTCGCGCGCGGTCGTGTGGTGCGCGGCGTTCGGCAGGCCGGAGGCGTTGAAGAACGCCGTGCTGTTCATGCCGAGCGCCTTCGCCTTCTCGGTCATGGCGCGCGCGAAGACGACTTCCGACCCGTCGAGCCGTTCGGCGAGCGCCACGGCGACATCGTTCGCGGACTTCGTGGTGAGTGCGCGGATCGCCTGCTCCACCGTGATCCAGCCGCCGCGCGGCACGCCGAGCTTCGAGGGCGGCTGCGCCGCGGCGTTGGCCGAGAAGTAGACCTTGTCGGTCAGCTTCAGCTCCTTGCGCTCGAGCGCATCGAACGTCAGGTAGAGCGTCATCACCTTGGTGATCGAGGCCGGGTGGCGGGCTTCGTCGGGATTGCGCGCGTAGAGCACCTCGCCGCTTTCCGCGTCGACAAGGATCGCCGCATATTTGGAAACAGAAGCGAGGCTCGCGGCCGTGGCCGGCTGGGGCGCGAGCGGCACCCCGACAAGAACGGAAACAACCAACGCAACGATCAAATGCAGCCGCATGATCGCCAGTCTCCCACCCGCCGCCCGCGCCCCCGCGCAGGCTACTCAACTCCACTACCGTCCCAGAATGGCGCAAGTACGCCATTCTGAAAAGCCCTTAAGGCGAACGGAACC
>JACFNY010000263.1 GCA_019454625.1 Sphingomonadaceae bacterium | reverse complement strand
CCGTGCCGGGCGAAGATACCCCGCGCCTCGCGCGAGGTGAGGAACGCGAGGAACGCGGGCGCGTCCTTCGCCTTCGCCGTCTTCAGCAGCGCGGCGGGATAGCGGATCGGCGGATGGCTCGATGCCGGAAACACGCCGACCACGCGGACCTTGCGCGACGCGGCCGCATCCGTGGCATAGACGATCCCGAACGGCGTCTCGCCGCGCTCGACGAGCGCAAGCGCGGCGCGCACGTTCTCCGACCGCACGACGCGCGGCTCGACCGCCTCCCAGACACCGAGCGCTTCGAGCGCGGCGCGGCCGTAGCGTCCGGCGGGGACACCGGCGGGATCGGCCATCGCCAGCCGCCCGGCGCCGAGCGCGCGCGCGAGCGGAAAGCCCTTCCCGATCCTGAGCCGCACGGTTGAATCAAGGGGGGCGACCAGCACCAGCCTGTTGCCCGCGATGACCTTGCGGCTGCCGGGCGCAAGCAGGCTGCGCTGGCCCAGATGATCCATCCAGTCCTCATCGGCGGAAATGAAGAGGTCCGCCGGCGCGCCCGCCTCGACCTGCCGCGCCAGCGCCGACGATCCGGCGAACGAGAGGACGGGACGCGGATGCCGCTGCTTCGCCCATGCGTCGGCCGCCGCGCCAAGCGCCTCCTGAAGCGATGCCGCCGCGAGCACGACCGGCGCACGGTCCTCGGCGCGCGCCGAAACGGCACCGAACAGGATGAGAACGGCAAGGAGGACGAGGCGGGCCATACGGGACTTTCTGCGTCGGTCTTTCTGCTGTATTTCAGCTTATATAGCCTTGACCGCAGCCGTAAACAAAGCAGCCGCAAGCAAAAAGGGCGGCGCCGAGGCACCGCCCTTTCGAACTCACCAGCGGCCGGATCAGTTTCCGGTCGTGGTCGAAGCCGTCTGCGTGCCGCCCGCACTGTTGAGGTGCGCGAGCCAGAGCTTGGCGATGTCGGCGCGCTTGCCGCCCTGCACCGCATTGAAGGCCGCTTCCGCGCCGGCCTTGTCGCCGCTGCGGGCAAGCGCGATGCCGATGCGGGTGTTGACCTCCGCGGCGTCGATACCGCCCTTTTCGAGCGCGAGCCTGTACATCTCGACCGCCTTGGCATTCTCGCCGTAGCCGAGGTAGCCGTCGCCGGTGGCCTTGGCCATGCGGCCGGTCTTGTCGGCGTGCGATTCCTTCTCGAGCCGCGGCAGCGAAGCCCGGTCGCCCTTCACCTTCGGCGTGACGATGCCGACGAGTTCCTTCACATACGGCTTGCCCGCGGAGAGCGCCCCCTTCTTCGTGCCCGTGTCGATGACGATCTGGGCCTCGCCCGCGAGACCGCGCTTGTCGGCGGTTTCGGCATATTCGAAGTAATCGCGTTCGCCGGTCAGCGAGTTGGTGTCGTACATCAGGCGCATGACGTCGAGGTTGGCCTGATCGTCGAGGCCCGCCGTCTCCCGGAAGATCACCAGCACGTCGCGCCAGTTCGTGGTCGACGGATAGGCCTGCACGAGCGCGAGCGACGCCGGAAGCACCTGACCGGCAAGCTTGCCGTCATAGGCGAGCGCGAGCGCGCGCTTGTACCACGCTTCCTCGACCGGCTGGCCCGTCGCCTGCTTGGCCTTGATCGCCTTGTCGATGGTGGCGACGGCCTCCGACGTGCGGCCGGCACGGTTGTACATCTCGCCGAGGCCGACGACGATGTCGGCATCGCCCGGATGCTCGGCGGCCATCTGCTCGTAAACCTGGAGGGCGCCCTGCACGTCGTTCCGCTGCACCGCGAGCGCGGCAAGGCTGCGCTGGAACTTCAGCTTCTCCTCGGGCGGCGAACTGCCGCTGTCGATCGAGCCCTTGAGGCCTTCCTCGAGCAGCGTGTTGTCCTGCTTTGCGAGCGCGACGTTGATCTTCAGCGCGTTCGCCATGTACTTGTCGTCGGGCGTTTCCGCCGCGGCCTCGGCCTCGCGGATCTTGGCGAGCGCCGTGTCGTTGTCGCCCTTCTGCTGGGCGGTCTGCGCCTCGCCGAGGGCCTTCTGGGCCTTCTTGGAAAACTTGAACTTGCGCTGTTCGGACGCAGCTTCCTTCTTGTCCTTGTCCTTGGCGACCGCGGGCGCAACCATGGCGCCGCTCGCAATGCCGAGCGCCAGCGCAAAGCCGAGCGCCGTGCGTGAAACCATCTTCATCCGTCCAATCTCCCCAGTCGTCCAAATTTCCCGTAAGTGGCCGGGAAAAGCGGAATATGCCGCCGCAGCATGTCGCGCCCGTGACGGTCTGCGTCAAGCCTTCATGCGACACGTGGATGGCACGGGCATGGTGAACCGCGCTTGAACCTCGTTCAGGCGTGCCCGCGCTCGATAATCTGCTAAATCCATAGCACGACTCGGTCCCGGGGGTGATCCTGCCATGGCTCAACGCATCGCGCTTCCCGCAAGCCTCGCCGCAATCGCCGCGGCGGCATACTTCCTTGCCATGAACGCGGGGCTGCCGTTCGCGCTCCATGTCGCCCTGAAAGGCGCCTGCGTCACGATCCCCGCCGTCGCCGCCGCGATGGCCGCGCGCGGCGCCGACGGGTGGCTGCTCGCAGGCGTGATGGCGCTCGGCGCGCTCGGCGACATCCTGCTCGAATTCGACCTGATGGCCGGCGCATCGGCGTTCGCCGCCGGGCACGTCGCCGCGATCCGGCTCTACCTCCGCAACCGGCGCGACGGGCCGATGCCGCGCAGCCAGTATGCCGCCGCGGGCGTGCTGCTGCTCTCGGCGCCCTTCCTCTACCTGATCGCGGGCCCCGCCGCCGACGCCGGGATCGCGCTTTACGCCGCCCTGCTCTGCGCGATGGCCGCCGCCGCGTGGACAAGCCGCTTCCCGCGCTACCGCACGGGGATCGGCGCGATCCTGTTCCTCGTCTCGGACGCTTTCATCTTCGCGCGCCTCGGCGGACGCATGGACCCGGATCAGGCCGCGCTCTTCATCTGGCCGCTGTACGCAGCGGGCCAGATCCTGATCTTCGCGGGCGTGCGGCAGCGGCTGGCGGGGGAAGTCCGCACGGTCTCCTAGCGCCGGCCTTTATCGTCGGAACTCATTCGGCCGCCGGTGCAGCCTCGGCCTCGTCTTCCGCGCCTTCGTCCTCGCCGTCGCTCTCGATCTTGGCGGCGGAGACGACGTGCTCGCCGTCGGCGACGTTGAACAGGCGCACGCCGGCGCTGTTGCGGCCGATGACGCGGAGCGTGTCGAGGCCGAGGCGGATCATCTTCGCCTGATCGGTGACGAGCATGAGCTGCTCGCCGTCGTGCGCCGGGAAGCTCGCCACGACGGGTCCGTTGCGGGCGATGTTGTCGATGTTGCCGATGCCCTGCCCGCCCCGGTTGGTGCGGCGGTACTCGTAGGCGGAGGTGCGCTTGCCGTAGCCGTTGGCGCAGACGGTGAGGATGAACTCCTCGGCCGCCGTGAACGCGGCCATGCGCTCGGGGGGCAGCGTCGGTTCGTTCTCGTTGTCCTTCCACGGCGCGGCGCGCAGGTATGCCTCACGCTCTTCCGAAGATGCCGCGAAG
>JACFNY010000262.1 GCA_019454625.1 Sphingomonadaceae bacterium | reverse complement strand
GCCGCGGAAATACTCCTGCACCCACGGATGATCGAACGCCAGCAACTCCTCGATCGTTCCCACCTTCAGCACGCGCTTGTCGGCCAGCACCGCGACACGGTCGCAAATCGTGTGCAGCGTGTCGAGATCGTGCGTGATGAGGAACACGGTGAGATCGAGCGCCTCGCGCAGCTGGAGGATAAGCTGGTCGAAAGCCGCCGCGCCGATGGGGTCGAGGCCCGCAGTCGGCTCGTCGAGGAACAGCAGGCGCGGATCGAGCGCAAGCGCGCGGGCGAGACCGGCGCGCTTCCTCATGCCTCCGGAAAGCTCGCTCGGGTGCTTGGGCCCGGCATCGGGTGGCAGGCCGACCATCGCGATCTTGTAGGCCGCGATCTCGTCCATCAGTCCGTCTTCGAGGTGGTAGAACTCGCGCATCGGCACCTCAATGTTCTCGGCGACGGTCAGCGTCGAGAACAGCGCGCCGTTCTGGAATAGCACGCCGAACTGGCGGCGAAGCTCCAGCTCCTCCAGCTCGCCGAGGCCGCTGACGCGGCGCCCGAATATCTCCACCTCGCCCGCGCTGTAGCGCTGGAGTCCGATGATCGAGCGCATCAGCACGGTCTTGCCGGTGCCCGAGCCGCCGACGATGCCGATGATCTCGCCGCGCCGGACCTCGAGATCGAGGTTCTCGTGGATCACCTGCGCGCCGAAGGCATTGCGAAGCCCGGTGACGCGGATCACGGGACCGCGGCGATCCTCCGTCGTCATCAGTTCCACCCGATCGCCGAGAAGAACACCGCGAAGAAGGCATCGAGCACGATGACGAGGAAGATCGCCTGCACTACGGCGGCGGTGGTGCGAAGCCCCACCTCCTCGGCATTGCCGCGCACCTGCATCCCCTGGAAACAGCCGGTGACGGCGATGACGAGCCCGAACACGGGCGCCTTGATGAGCCCGACCCAGACATCGGTGATCGGCACCACCTCCTGGATGCGCTGGACGAAGGTGGCGGGCGGGATGCCGAGCGACGCCCACGACAGCAACATGCCGCCGAGGATGCCGAGCATCGAACCGTAGAAGGCGAGGAGCGGCATCGCGAACACCGAGGCGAGCAGGCGCGGGATCACCAGCACCTCGATCGGCGGCATACCGATGGTGCGCATCGCATCCACCTCTTCGGCGAGCTTCATCGAGCCGATCTGCGCGGCGAACGCGCTGCCCGAGCGGCCCGCGACCATGATCGCCGTCATCAGCACGCCGAGCTCGCGGAAGGTGATGCGGCCGACGAGGTTGATGACGAATACTTCGGCGCCGAACTGGCGGAGCTGCACCGCACCCTGCTGTGCGACGACGATGCCGACGAGGAAGCTCATCAGCCCGATGATGCCGAGCGAGGCGACGCCGACCGCCTCGAACTGATTGACGAACGCGCGCCAACGGAACGCGCGCCGCGCCGCGATCACCTTGCCGAGCGAGACGAGGGTCAGCCCGAGAAACGCGAGGAAGCCGCCGAAGGTGGTGGCCGCGAAGACGATCCAGCTGCCGAGCTTTTCCAGCGTGCGGATGAACGGCGGGGTCAGATCGGGGCGAATCTTGGTGGGCCGGGTGTGCGAGCAAATCTGGTCGATCAGTTCCTCGGCCTTGTCGCTGGCGCCCGTCAGCCGGAAGGAGAGACCCGCCGCCTCCCGCGCCATGCGCGTGCGGTAGAGCACCCACGCGCCCGCTGTGTCGATGCGTTCGATGTCGGCGAGGTCGACGGTGAGCGGTTCGGGATCGGACTCGAGTTCGCGCAGGCGCCGCGAGACGGGGTCGATGAAGCGAATCGTCATGCGGCCGGAGAGGCGCACGGTGCGCTCGCCGTCCGTATGACTTTCGGTGATGCGGCCCCCGGCGGGCGCCTCCGCCTCAACCATAATGCGCGAGCTTCAGGCCGGGCCGAGCCCAGCGCGTCTTCGCAAGTCGGCCGGTGGAGGACAGCGTGACCCACGCGTCCCGCATGTCCGCACCGCCGAAGCAGATGTTGGTGGTGACGAGATCGGGAAAGTCCCGCCATGTCTGCGCGCCGGTCGCGGCATCGACGGACGCGATGCCGGGACGGCCGGCGATCGTCGCCACGCAGATGTGGCCGTCCGCATCGACGGCGAGCGAATCGAGCAGGATGTGCCCCGCGAACGCCGTGACGACGCGCCCCGGCAGGGCCGCGAGCGGCGAGGGCGCGACTTCGCCGGGGCCGGTGATGTCGAAGGCGAGCAGGGTGCGTTCCATCGTGAGCGCCGTATAGACGGTGCGCCCGTCGGGCGAGAGGCCGACGCCGTTCATGTTCGGGCCGTAGACGGCGCAGCGGATGCCGGACCCGTCCGGCTTCGCGTAGTAGAGCCCGCCGTGGTCGGTGGCGCGGTCGCGGATCTTGCCGAGGTCGGTGAACCAGAAGCCGCCGTCCGCATCGAACACGATGTCGTTGGGGCCGGAAAGGGGGCGTCCGTCGCACGCATCGTAAAGCCGTTCGACCGTGCCGGTGGCAAGGTCGATGCGCTCGATGCGTCCGGTCGTGTAGTCGGCGGCGATGTGACCGGGGATCAGTAGGCCGTCCTGCCGAATCCATTCGAAGCCGCCGTTGTTGCAGAGGTAGAGCGCGCCGTCCGGGCCGATCGCGGCGCCGTTGGGGCCGCCGTCGGGAGTCGCGATGGTCTCCGTGCGGCCGTCCGGCAGCACGCGCGTCACCCGTCCCGCGGCGATCTCGACGACGATGACGCTGCCGTCCTGCATCCACACGGGTCCTTCCGGGAAATGCAGGCCCTCGGCGACGATTTCGACTGCGCTCATTCCGCTCCATCCTCCCGCCGTATCCTGTCCGGCAAAGCCGTTTCGATGCAAGGTCTTTGCGTCCGGCAGGCAATTGCGCTAGCAATGCAGTTCCTGATCTGTTCACGTTCGGAGCGTGCATGACGACCGTCCATCTCCTTGTCGGCCTTGTGGCGCTGCTCGCCGGCCTTGCCGCCGGCTGGTGGGTATGGGGACGCGCGGCGGCACGCCACCGGGAGAAGTTTCTCGCGGCGATTCGCGATCTCGATACCGTGAAGCGGGACGTCGAGGCGCTAGTGCCGCTTCGCGCCGAAAACGAACGCCTCCGCGCGGTGGAGATCGAGCACGCCAGCTTCACCGCCGCCGCCGCCGAGCGCGACCGGCAGCACGGCGAGCATCTGCGTCAGCTCGAAAAGCAGTTCGGTGCGCTCGCGCAGGACGTCCTCGACAAGAGCCAGGAAAGCTTCGTCAAGCGCGCCGAGGAAACGCTGAGGCGTCACCGCGAGGCGGCGAGCGACGGGCTGGAGAAGAACAAGGCGGCGCTCAGCGAACTTCTGCAGCCGGTGAAGGAAACGCTCAGCCGCTACGAAACCAGCCTCAAGGAGATCGAGACCGCGCGGCACGGCGCCTACGAGGGGTTGAGGGAACAGATCGGCCTGATGCGCGAGGGGCAAGAAAAGGTCTCCGGCGAGGCTGCGCGCCTCGTCCATGCGCTCCGCAATGCCCCCAAGGCGCGCGGTCGCTGGGGCGAGCACCAGCTCCGCCGTGTCCTCGA
>JACFNY010000261.1 GCA_019454625.1 Sphingomonadaceae bacterium | reverse complement strand
CGTGCGCGGGCAGCCGCTTTGCCAGCCGCTCGGTGTTGCGGAGCACGGCGTCGCGTTGCGCGTCGATGCCAACGTAGCGGTCGAGCGGCTGGGCATGGAGGGCCGCGACGGGACGCAGCGCACCGTGATCCCACGCATAGGCGGGCGCGTCCGGCGCTTCCCCGACGGCCGCCCGCGGGGGTGCGAGCCGCTCCAGCGCATCGGCGATGCGTCCGAGAAGGCTGATTTCAGGGGATTCAGGCGTTTTCATTGCGTCTCGCTCTTGCATTTGTATAGTCGCGCGCCAAATCGCAGCCACACGCTTTCGAAAGCAAGGGTCTCAATGCTCATTTCTCCAGCCTATGCGCAAGCCGCGGGGGCGGCGCCGGGAGGCGGCGCGGCTTTCCTCAATGCCATCATGCCGTTCCTCCTCATCATTCCGATCTTCTACTTCCTGCTGATCCGTCCGCAACAGCGGCGGTTGAAGCAGCACCGCGAGATGGTCGCGGGCGTGAAGAAGGGCGACACGGTGGTGACGGCGGGCGGCCTGATCGGCAAGGTCGCGAAGGTGACCGACGACGAGGTCGAGGTCGAGCTTGCCCCGTCCACGAAGGTCCGCGTCGTCAAGGGAACGCTTTCCGAGGTTCGCACCGCCGGGGCCGGCAAGCCCGCCAACGACACGGCCGCCTGAAGGTTGAACGCCCGCCATGCTTGAATTCTCCAAGGCGAAGATCTGGTCGATCATCGCCGTGCTCGTCGCGGGCGTGATCTTCGCGCTCCCCAACGCTTTTCCCGAAGAGCAGGTTCAGGCCTGGCCGAGCTGGGTGCCGAAGAAGCAGATGAACCTCGGCCTCGACCTTCGGGGCGGCAGCCACATCCTGCTCGAGGCGAACGCCGAGGGTCTTGCGCGCGCCAACCTCGACAAGATGGAGGAGGACGCGCTCTCCGAGTTGCGCCGTGCCGAGGGCGGGGCGATCGCGGTGGGCGACGTCAGCAACCGCGGCGGGCGGGTGAGCTTCCTCGTGCGCAATGTTGACGATGTTGACCGCGCGGTGGATTTGTTGCGCAACCTCTCGATGCCGATCGGCGTGACCGGGCAGCGCAGCTTCAACGTCGAGGTGACGGACGGCAACCGCATCGTGCTGACGCAAACTTCGGCGGGGCGCACGCAGGCGATGGAAAGCGCGATGGCGCAGGCCGTGGAGGTGATCCGCCGCCGCATCGACGAGCTCGGCACGCGCGAGCCGACGATCATCCGGCAGGGCAGCCAGCGCATCGTCGTGCAGGTGCCGGGACTCCAGGACCCCTCGGCGCTCAAGCAGCTTCTCGGCAAGACCGCGCAGCTCGAATTCAAGCTCGTCGACCTCGACGCCGATCCGGCGGACGTCGCGGCGGGCCGCGCGCCGGCGGGCAGCCAGATCCTGCCGATGGCGGACAGCGGCCAGCCAATCGCCGTGAAGCGCCGCGCGATCATCACCGGCGACCAGCTGATGGACGCCCAGCAGACGCTCCAGCAGGGCCAGTGGGTGGTCAACTTCCGCTTCGACAGCACCGGCGGCCGCCGCTTCGCGCGCGTCACGCAGGAGAATGTCGGCAAGCCGTTCGCCATCATCCTCGACAATCGCGTCATCAGCGCGCCCAACATCAACGAGCCGATCCTCGGCGGATCGGGCGTCATTTCCGGCAGCTTCAACGCGGAAAGCTCGAACGAGCTGGCGATCCTGCTGCGCTCGGGCAAGCTGCCCGTAGAACTGAAGGTGGTGGAGGAGCGCACGGTCGGCCCCGATCTCGGCGCCGACTCGATCCGCGCGGGCACCATCGCCTCCATCGTCGCGGTGATCGCGGTGGGCATCTTCATGCTCGTCACCTACGGGCGGTTCGGCGTCTACGCGAACATCGCGCTGGTGCTGAACGTCATCCTGATCCTCGCGGTCATGTCGCTGACCGGCGCGACCATGACGCTTCCGGGCGTCGCGGGCATGGTGCTCACCATCGGCGCGGCGGTCGACGCCAACGTGCTCATCAACGAGCGCATCCGGGAAGAGCAGCGAAAGGGCAGGAACTCCCGCGCGGCGGTCGAGAACGGCTTCAAGGAAGCCAGCCGCACGATCTGGGACGCGAACACCATGAACCTGATCGTCGCCGCCGTGATGTTCGCCTTCGGTTCCGGCCCGATCAAGGGCTTCGCCGTGGTTCTCACCATCGGCATCGTCACCTCCGTGTTCACGGCCGTGACCGTCGGACGCCTGTTCATCGTCAACTGGCTGAACCGCACGCGGCCCGCCACCATCGTGATCTGATCGGACCCAGTCTATGTGGCTCCTGAAAATCGTTCCGGACAACACCAACATCCGCTTCGTGCGGCTGCGCTGGATCGCGTTCGCCGTCACCGCCATCCTGACGCTCAGCTCGATCGCGCTTCTCGTGACGCGCGGGCTCAATTTCGGCGTCGACTTCGTCGGCGGCCTGATGATGGAGGTGAAGTTCGAAGAGGCCGTGAAGCTCGACGAGCTTCGCAGCACGGTGGACGGCCTCGGCGTCGGATCGTCGGCGCTCCAGAACTTCGGCGGCCCCGACACCGTGCTCGTGCGCCTGCCGCTGCCGCCGGGCGACGACGCGGCGGTGCAGCGTGTCGTGCAGAAGGTGCAGACCGCGATCAGCACCAATCACCAGGACGCCTCGTTCCGGCGCGTCGAGACGGTGAGCGGCAAGGTTTCCGAGGAGCTGATCCGCAACGGCATCATCGCCATCGTGCTTTCGATGGGCGCGATCGCGGTCTTCTCGTGGTTCCGCTTCGAATGGCATTTCGGCGTCTCGACCATCGTCGCGCTGGTGCACGACGTGACGGTCACGCTCGGCTTCTTCGCACTGACTCAGCTCGAGTTCGACCTCAACATCGTGGCCGCGGTGCTGACCATCATCGGCTATTCGCTGAACGACAAGGTGGTGATCGACGACCGCATCCGCGAGAACCTGCGCAAGTACCGGCAGATGGACATCGGGCCGCTGATCGACCTCTCGGTGAACGAGACGCTGTCGCGCACCTACGCGACGACGATGGCGCTGACGCTGGCGCTCGGCTCGCTGCTGATCCTCGGCGGCGACGTGCTGTTCGGCTTCACCGCTGCGATGCTGCTCGGCATCGTCGTGGGCACCTACTCGTCGGTGTTCGTCTCGTCCTCGCTGCTGATCTCGCTCGGCGTCGGCCCGCACACGTTCGCACCGGTCGAGACGGGAGCCGTCGAGAAGGTGGGCAGCCGCTAGGCGCGTGCCGCTCGAACTCCAGACCGGCCCGCGCGGCGTCCACCGCATCGACGCGATCCGGGGCGGGAAGTTCGTCGTGGCCGGGGAAGCCCGCGCGGGGAGCATCCTCATCTGGCCGGGCGGCATTCAGGACGCGGGCGACACGCTCACGGTAGACGCCTTCGCGCCCTTGCTCGCCCTCGATCCGCCGCGGGAGGTCCTGCTCGTCGGCACGGGCGCCGCGCTGCGCTGGCCCGATCAGGCCCTGCTCGATGCGCTGGCCGCGCGCGGGGCGGGGGTCGACGTCATGACGTCGCAGCTCGCCGCACGCACCTACAACGTACTGGCGGGCGAAGGCCGCCTCGTCG
>JACFNY010000260.1 GCA_019454625.1 Sphingomonadaceae bacterium | reverse complement strand
GTCGAGCAATTCGTGATAGACGGGCTCGGTATCGCCGCCGGGCGGGTCCGGATCGGCGTCGTGCCAGCTGCGGCTCGCGCGCAGCAGCTTCCAGATCTCCTGCGTGATGCCGTGCATGTAGACGGCAAGGCTGATGCCGCCGTAGCAGACGAGCGCCAGCCGAAGCTCCTTCTCACGCATGGGCGGAGCATATCGGCCTCGATTCGCCCTGTCGACTGCAAGGGTTGCACTGCGCGCGCCGAAGGCGCAGCATCCGCGCCGGGAGCCAACAGGGGGAAGGATCGCCCATGACCTTGAACAGCAACGTGATCTCGATGCTGCAGACCATCGTCGCGATGGGGCTGCTCAACCTCGTGATGTTCGTGTGGATGTACGCGACGCGGATACCCGCGATGAACCAGGCGAAGATCGACCCGCAGTCGGCGCAGCATCCGGGCGCGCTCGACACGCTGCCGAGCGAGGCGCGCCGCGTCGCCGACAACTACAACCACCTCTTCGAGGCGCCGACGATCTTCTACGCGATGGTCATCGCCATCGTGCTGCTCGGCCACGCCGACCAGTGGCACGTGCTCGCGGCATGGGTCTACGTGATCCTGCGCGCGCTGCACTCGCTGGTGCAGGCGACGTTCAACCGCGTCATGATCCGCTTCGCGCTGTTCGGCCTGTCGTGGGTCGCGCTCGGCATCATGATCGTCCGCGAGGTCGCGGCGCTCTACTGAGCGCCATCCTCAAGCGCGCGCCATCCCGTCACCCCGGCGAAGGCTGGGAACCATACTACGCGCGCCGCCAGACCGTCGTCCCGTCGGGCTTGTCCTCGAGGACGATGCCCTCCGCCTTTAGTTCATCGCGGATGCGGTCGGCCTCGACCCAGCTCTTCGCAGCTTTGGCGGCAGCGCGGGCGGCTATCATCTGGTCGACGTTCACGCCCGGTTCGTTACCGGCTTGCGAAGTGATCTCACCGATACTCGCCTCTAGCGAACCGGAGGTCGGCTTCATAAGAGACTCGAGTCCCAACAACACTCCAATTGCGTGCAACTCCGACTTCGCCTTCGAAGCCTCCGTCTCCGAACCAGCCGTCGTCAAATCCTTCCGAACCTTCTGCATCTCGGCGAGCACCGCAGGCGTGTTGAGATCGTCTGCCAGCGCATCGAGTACCGCCGCCGGAACCTCCGCCTCCACATAGGGCGCGTCGGACGACCGGATCGCGTTCGCGAACCCGTCGAGCATCGCCTTCGTCTGCACGATCAGCCGCTCATTCCAGTCGAGCGGCTGCCGGTAGTGCGCCATCAGGAGCGCGAGGCGCAGCGTCTCGCCCTTGTGGCCCTGCTCCAGAAGCTCGCCGACCGTCACCACGTTGCCGAGCGACTTCGACATCTTCTCCTTGTCCATCGAGAGGAAGCCGTTGTGCATCCACACCTGCGCGAGCGGCGCGCCGCCGTGGGTGCAGCGGCTTTGCGCGCATTCGTTCTCGTGGTGCGGGAACTGGAGGTCGAGGCCGCCGCCGTGGATGTCGATCGTGGTGCCGAGGTGCGCCTCGATCATCGCCGAGCATTCGATGTGCCAGCCGGGGCGCCCGCGGCCCCACGGGGAGTCCCAGCCCGGCTGGTCCGCCGCGCTCGGCTTCCAGAGCACGAAATCGCCGGGGTTCTTCTTGTAGGGCGCCACCTCGACGCGCGCGCCCGCGATCATCTCGTCCATGGGGCGGCGCGAGAGCGTGCCGTAGGCGGCGTCCTTCGCGATGTCGAACAGCGCGTGGCCCCCGGCGGCGTAGGCCGCGCCCTTCTCGATGAGCGTCTCGATCATCGCGATCATCTGCGCGACGTGCTCCGTCGCGCGCGGCTCATACGTGGGCCGCTGCACGCCGAGCGCGCCCATGTCGGCACGGTAGAAATCCTCGTAGCGCTTCGTGATCGTCTCGATCGGCACGCCCTCGGCCTCAGCGGCGGCCATGATCTTGTCGTCGATGTCCGTGAAGTTCCGCGCGTAGTGGACGGCGTTCCCGCCGTAGGTGTGGCGGAGCAGGCGGAACAGCACGTCGAACACCACGGCGGGCCGGGCGTTGCCGATGTGCGCGCGGTTGTAGACCGTGGGGCCGCACACGTACATCGTCACCCGGTTCGGATCGGCAGGCGTGAAGACGTCTTTTTTGCGCGTCAGCGTGTTGTAGAGGCGGATTTCGGTCATGGCCGCGCCCCTACCGCGAATCCGCGGCGAAGGAAACCGGACCTGTCCTAGATTTCGGTGGAGCCGGCGTCGTCCAGCAGGTCGTCGAGCGCATCGCGCTCCTCGTCCGTATAGCCCTCGCCGCCGCTCGTGTCGCTGTAGTGCCGGTCTTCGGGGGACGCCCGCGACCTGTCGTCGCCGAGGCCGAGGCCTCCCTGCCGCTCCTCGGCATAGTCGATGATCGCGCGGCTGGTGATGTCGAGCAGCGGCTCGGTCTTCGCGGCGAGCAGCCACTCCGGCAGCTTCTCGTTGCCGCCCCAGATGAGCGCGTGGCCACGCGTGACGACGAGGAAGACGAGGCTGACGACGATGAGGCCCTTCACCGCGCCGAAGCCGAGCCCGAGCACGCGGTCGACGGGCCCGATCACCGAGCGCTTGGTCCGGTCGCCGAGCAGCCGCCCGACGAGGCGGAACAGGAAGAAGGTGCCGAAGAAAATGACGATGAAGGCGATGGCCGCAGCCGCCACCTCGCTGCCGACCATGCCGGCCGCGATCAGCTTGCCCGCCGGGTAGAACAGCTTCAGCGCGACGACCGCCGCGACCCATGCGAGCAGCGTCAGGATCTCGGTCACGAAGCCGCGGACGGCGCCGAGCACGGCCAGCGCGCCGACGATGAGCAGAACGACGATGTCGAACCCGGTCATGTCCATATTTTGCGGCCCCTAATCGGCGCCGCAGAGGCGGTCAACAAGGCCCGACAAATGTTTGAAGCCTGTGGCTTTCATGCCATTGGGCACGCCGTCTCCCTTCGCGGTCGCGCCGCCCGGCAGGAAGGCACGCTCGAAGCCGAGCTTCTGCGCTTCCTTGAGCCGGAGCCCGAGGTGCGGCGCGGCGCGAATCTCGCCCGAAAGCGCGATCTCGCCGAGCGCAACCGTGTCGAGCCGGATCGGCCGCTCCGCCATTGCGGACGCGAGCGCCGCGGCGACGGCGAGGTCCGCCGCCGGGTCCGACACGCGCAGGCCGCCCGCAATGTTGAGGTAGACCTCGCAGGTCGAGAAGTTGAGCCCGCAGCGCGCCTCCAGCACCGCGAGGATCATCGCGAGCCGCCCCGAATCCCAGCCGACGACGGCGCGGCGCGGCGTCGCGCCGGACGGCAGGCGCACGACGAGCGCCTGCACCTCCACCATCACCGGCCGCGTGCCCTCGATCGCGGGGAACACCACCGACCCCGGCACCGGCGCCTCGCGCTGCGTCAGGAACAGCGACGACGGGTTCGCGACCTCTTCGAGTCCGAGCGCGCCCATCGCGAACACGCCGATCTCGTCGGTGCCGCCGAAGCGGTTCTTGACGGCGCGCAGGATCCGGTACTGGTGCGAGCGCTCGCCCTCGAAATAGAGCACGGTGTCGACCATGTGCTCGAGCACGCGCGGCCCGG
>JACFNY010000259.1:1607-3659 GCA_019454625.1 Sphingomonadaceae bacterium | reverse complement strand
CGGGCGCTGTCGCCGGCGGCATATTCGGTGAGGCCGCCGACCGCGATCATGACGTCGAGCAGCGTCATGTTCGAGCGGTACGGGATCGCCTGCGGGCGCGCCGCCTCGCCGACGACGCGAACCTGCTGCGAAAGCGGTCCGTTGAAGTTGTTCACGATCACCGAGACGATCGGCTCCTGGATGCAGGTCCCGAGCTTCTGCTCGATCTCGCGGGCGAGCGCCGAGGGCGTCTTGCCCGTCGCCACCATGTCCTCGATCAGCGGCGTCGTGAAGCGGCCGTCCGGGCGCACCGTGACAGACGTCGACAGCTCCGGGTTGCGCCACACGAAGATGCTGAGGGAATCGAGCGGGCCGACCACGTATTCTGCGCCCGGGCCGTCGTCCGAGGCCTGGAATTGCGCGGGCGGCAGCGTAGGCAACCCGCTGTTCGAGGCGCAGGCCGAAAGCGCCAGGGCCGCCGCGAGAGCCGGAACGACCGCATTCAAGGATTTCGCCATCTGAGTTAAGTCCCCTCTTCAAACGCTCCCGCGTTCGCGGGAGACAAAATCAGGCCGACACACACTATGTATGCCGGCTGGCCGCCTTTCCGCCCCTGAACCCGATACCGCCTAAAAGTTACGGCATCGTTCGTATCCCGTCTCATCCAATAGCAAATTTTGCAATTTACGCAAGCATTTCGGCGGGCGGCTCGTGGCTCAGGAAGGCTGTCGGGCTGGCTGTGAGGCCATAGGCGCCCGCCATGAAAACCGCAATGATGTCACCGACTTCGGTGGCAGGCAGCATCACCTTGTCGCCGAGCTTGTCGAGCGGCGTGCAGAGGCAGCCGACCACGTTCAGGCTCTCCGCGTCCGGCGCGCCGAAACGGCTAGCGTTTGCAAGGGGATAGTTGCGCCGGACGACCGTGCCGAAGTTGCCGCTTGCCGCCAGCTGATGATGCAGGCCGCCGTCGGTAATTATGAAAACTTCGTCCTCGCTCATCTTCCGGTCGACCGCGCGGGTCAGATAGACGCCGCTTTCGCCGACCAGATAACGCCCGAGCTCGAGGACGAACCGCGTGTCGGCGAGGATGGGATCGCGCCCTGCCAGCGCCTTGCCGAGCGCATGGCCCACCGCGGCGAGGTCGAGCGGCTTGTCGCCCGGGAAATACGGCAGGCCGAAGCCGCCGCCGAGATTGACGAGCGGCGGCGGGACGGCGGCGTGCTCGGCAAGGTCCGCCACCAGGTCGAGCGTCTTCCTCTGCGCGTCGATGATCGCTTCCGCCGAGAGGTTCTGCGAACCGGCGAAGACATGAAATCCTTGGAAATCCGCGCCTGCCGTCTCGATCTCCGCGAGCAGCGCGGGCACCTTGTCGGCATCGACCCCGAACGGCTTGGCGCCGCCGCCCATCCGCATCCCCGAGGCCTTGAGATCGAACGGCGGATTGACGCGCACGGCGGCGCGCACCGGTTTCCCGAGCCGGTCGCCGATGGCGGCGGCGCGCGCGAACTCCCGCGCGGATTCGATGTTGAGCGTCACGCCCGCGCCGATCGCCAGCTCCAGCTCGAAATCGCGCTTCCCCGGCCCCGCGAAGCTGATGTGCGCCGGGTCGCCCCCCGCAGCGAGCGCGACGCGCAGTTCGCCTGCCGAAGCGACATCGAGCCCGTCCACCTGCCCCGCCATCCACGCGACGAGCCGGGGCATCGGGTTCGCCTTCATCGCATAGTGGATGCCGACCTCCGCCGGCAGCGCCACGCGCAGGTCGGCGATTTTCGCGGCGATCACGGCACGATCATACACGAACAGCGGCGTCTGCCCGCCTGCCGCCGCGATCCATTCGGCCGCCGTGCGGCCCGCGATCGCGAGTTCTCCGTCCATTTCCAGGAACAGCGGGTGGATGCGGTGATCGCGGCTCACTGGACATGCCTCGCGCGCAGCACGGCGCGGTCGATCTTGCCGTTCGGATTGCGCGGCAGTTCGGTCTCCCAGATGAAATGGCGCGGCACCATGTAGGCAGGCACTAGTCCGGCAAGCTCCCGCCGCCCGATGCGGACAGACCCGTAGCCAGGAACCCCG
>JACFNY010000259.1:0-1597 GCA_019454625.1 Sphingomonadaceae bacterium | reverse complement strand
GGCAAGCTCCCGCCGCGCAAGCGCCTCCGCGTCCGCCCCGGCAAGGCCGGCGGCGGGCACGCCGACCGCGATGATCGCCTGCCCCAGCCGCTCGTCGGCCACACCGAACACGGCCACCACGCCGACGGCGCCGGTCGCGAAGATCGCCTCCTCGACCTCGGTGGGACTCACGCGGTTGCCCGAGACCTTCATCATCTCGTCGTCGCGCCCGACGAAATAGAGCAGGCCCTCATTGTCCTGCACCACCGTGTCGCCCGACCACACGGCCATGCCCGAATGCCGGAAGAAGGCGGGCGCCGGACGAAACCGCACGGCGGTACGCTCGGCATCGTTCCAGTAGCCCTTGGCAACGAGCGGCCCGGCGTGGACAAGCTCGCCCGGCTCCCCCGCCGCCGCCGGCGTCCCGTCGGCGCGCAGCACGTGAAGCTCCGCGCGCGGGATCGCCCGCCCGATCGAATCGGGGTGCGTGTCGACGAGCGCGGGATCAAGATAGGTCGACCGGAACGCCTCGGTGAGACCGTACATCAGGTAGATCTTCGTGCCGGGCAGCAACTCGCGCAGGCGCTTCGTCAGCGCCGCGGGCATACGTCCGCCGGAGTTGGTGATGTAGCGCAGGCCGCGCGCCTCGGGGGGCCACTCCACCTCGGCAAGCTGCATCCACAGCGGCGGCACGCCCGCGAGCCCGGTCGCCTTGTGGCGAACTACGGCCTTCACGACATCGCGCGGCAGCAGGTAATCGAGCAGGATCGCCGTACCGCCCTGCTTCAGCGCCGTCAGCACTTGGTTGAGGCCGTAGTCGAATGCGAGCGGCAGCACGCAGAGGATCCGGTCCTCGCCGCTGATGCCGAGATATTCGGAAACGCTTTCCGCACCGAGCACGAGGTTGGCGTGGGAGAGCATCACACCCTTGGGACGCCCAGTGCTGCCGGAGGTATAGAGAATCGCCGCGAGGTCGTCGGGTGCGCGGTCCACGGCCACGGGCGCGCCCTTCATCAGCACGCCCCAGTCCTTTTCCGCGCGCAGGACGCGGCAGGTGCGCGGCGTGTTGCGGAGCATTTCGGAGCGTGCGTTGTTGGTCAGCAGCACCGTCGCGCCGCTGTCGGCGATGATATGCTCGACCTGCGGCGCCTTCAGCACCGGGTTGACCGGGATTGCAACCGCACCCGCGCGCATCGCGCCGAGCAGCGCGGCGATATTGCCCGTGGTCTTGCTGAGCCACACCGCGACCCGGTCGCCGGGCCGGACGCCGAGTGCGGCGAGGCCGCTCGCCATCTGGCTGACGAGCGCCTCGAGCTCGGCATAGGTCGTTGTGTGCGCACCCTCGATGAGCGCCGCGCGCGTACCGTCGTGCCCCAGATGCAGCGTATCCACCCGCATCGTTCAGCAGCCCCTCAGGTCGCAGACCGCAGGCGTCCCCGCCCCCGCGCGCACCGCTGCCGGCCTTGCGCCCGCCGCGATCTGCCACGCGCCGAGGCGCATGGCCGCGAGCGTGCCGAGCGTTTTGCCGCCCATGCGCTCGTGCGGCCGAAGCGAGCCGGTGTTGTAGTCGGCGATGCGGCTCAGCGAGCGCACGAGGCCCCGCTCCGCCAGCCACGCG
>JACFNY010000258.1 GCA_019454625.1 Sphingomonadaceae bacterium | reverse complement strand
CACTTTCGAGACGATCATGGCGACGGCCGTCGCGATCATGAACGCCGCCGTCGCCCACACCGCCTGATTGACGTCGTCGCCGGGGGCGAGGCTGTTCACTGCGAAGAAGACGAGCAGTGGTCCGAAATCGAGCGCGACCCTCAGCGATGAACCCTTCTCGTCAGCCATTGCCGTCCTTCCCCTGATCGAGCCCCGCCAGCGCCCGCGCGAAAGCGCGCGGATCGAACGGGCGGAGGTCGTCGATCCGCTCTCCTACGCCGATCGCGTGAACAGGGAGTTTCGCCCGGTCCGCCGCCGCGACGAGCACGCCGCCGCGCGCGGTGCCGTCCAGCTTCGTCATCACGAGCCCCGTGACGCCCGCGACCTCCCGGAACACGTCGATCTGCGAGAGCGCATTCTGGCCCGTGGTGGCGTCGAGCACGAGCACGACGTCGTGCGGCGCGGACTCCATCTGGCGCTTCAGCACGCGCTTGATCTTGGCAAGCTCGTCCATCAGCCCCGCCTTGTTCTGGAGCCGCCCGGCGGTGTCGATGATGAGCACGTCCGCGCCCGCCGCGCGCGCCTTGGTCAGCGCCTCGAACGACAGGGCAGCCGCGTCGCCGCCGACCGTGCCGGAGACGACGGGGATATTGAGCCGCCCGCCCCAGATCGAAAGCTGCTCGATGGCGGCGGCGCGGAACGTGTCGCCTGCCGCCAGCATCACCGAATAGTCCTGCTCCTGGAACAAATGCGCGAGCTTGGCGATGGTGGTGGTCTTGCCGGAGCCGTTGACGCCGACGACGAGGATGACGTGCGGGCGCGGGAAGGCGGTGACCTCGATGGGCTTCGCGACCTTCGCGAGCACGGCCTCCACCTCGGCGGCGACGACCGTCTTCACCTCGTCGTCGGTCACCTGCCGGTCGAACTTGTCGGCGGCGAGCTTGGCGGTAATGCGCGCGGCGGTGGCGGGGCCGAGGTCGGAGGCGATCAGCGCCTCCTCGATCTCCTCCAGCATCGCGTTGTCGAGCGGACGCTTCGAGACGAGCCCCGCGAGATTCTCGCCGAGCTTGCCGGACGTGCGCTGGAGCCCGGCGCGGAGCCGCGCGAGCCAGCCTCTCGGTTCTGCCTGATCTTCGCTCACGCGCGCGTCGCTAGCAGCCTCAACGCTTCCGCGCCAGTCACGCGTGCACGCACGATGCTGCCCGGCAAGGTGGGGCGATCGAGCAGGGCAGGCGTGAAATCGGCGGCGTGGCCGGTGCGCCCGTCCTTTTCGACAAGCATGTCGATGGCGCGGCCCTGCTGCGCGGCGAGATACGCGGCGAGCCTCTGCGCCGCGGCCTCGCGCAGCCGTGCGGCGCGTGCCTTGCGGATGGGGGCAGGAAGCTGCGGCATCCGCGCGGCGGGCGTGCCGGTGCGCGCCGAATACGGAAAGATGTGGCCGAAGACGATGTCGCAGTCGTCGATGAGGCTGAGCGAGTTCTCGAACATGGCGTCCGTCTCGGTGGGGAAACCGGCGATGATGTCGGCGCCGATGGCAATCTCGGGGCGCTTCGCCTTCACCGCCTCCACGAAGCGCACGGCGTCGGCGCGCGTGTGGCGGCGCTTCATGCGTTTCAGAATCATGTCGTCGCCCGATTGCAGCGACAGGTGCAGGTGCGGCATCAGGCGCGGCTCGCCGGTGATTGCCTCGACGAGCGCGGGATCGGCCTCGATCGAATCAATGGACGAGAGGCGCAGGCGGCGCAATGTGGGTACATGGGTGAGGATGCGCTGCACGAGGCCGCCGAGCGTCGGGCTGCCCGGAAGATCGGGGCCATAGGAGGTGAGGTCGACGCCGGTCAGCACCGCTTCCTGCGCGCCGCCATCCACGAGCCGCCGGATGCGGTCGACGACGAGGCCCGCCGGAACACTCCGTGAATTGCCGCGGGCGTAGGGGATGATGCAGAAGGTGCAGCGGTGGTCGCAGCCGTTCTGCACTTCCACGAAGGCGCGCGTGTTGGCGGAAAAGCCGTCCAGCAGGTGCGGCGCCGTCTCGCGCACCGCCATGATGTCGCCCACGCGCACGCGCTCGCCGCCCAGCAGCGCGGCGGCGTCCAGCTTCTCGGCATTGCCGACGACGCGGGAGACTTCCGGCATCGCGGCGAAGCCCGCCGCTTCCACCTGCGCGGCGCAGCCCGTGACGATGACGCGCGCGTCGGGGCGCTCGCGTTTCAGGCGGCGGATCGTCTGCCGCGCCTGCCGCACCGCCTCGCCGGTGACGGCGCAGCTGTTGATGACGATGGTGTCGCTGTCTCCGGCGGCGGCAAGGTGCTGCCGGATGATCTCGCCTTCGTAGATGTTCAGCCTGCAACCGAGGTTGATGACCTGCGCCTCGCTCAAGCGTAGGCCCCGAGGTCGATCTCGCCGGTGAAGGCGGTGGTCGCGGGGCCGGTCATGATGATGTGGTTGTTGTCCCGCCATGCGATGGAAAGATCGCCGCCGGGCAGGGTCACCGTCACCTCACGGCCTACGAGGCCCCGGCGCATTGCCGCGACGGCGGTAGCGCAGGCGCCGGTGCCGCAGGCGCGGGTCAGCCCGGCGCCGCGCTCCCAGACGCGCAGGCGGATGTGGGTGCGCGAGACGATGCTAGCGGCGTTTACATTGACGCGCGCGGGGAACAGCGGGTCGTGCTCGATGAGCGGCCCGAGGCGCTCCAGTTCGATTGCGTCCGTGTCGGGCACGAAGAACACGACGTGCGGATTGCCGACATTCACCGCCACCGGGTTTTCAAGGGTCTTCCAGCCGACCGGCATGTGCAGCGTGTCCATCGCGTAGGCGAGCGGGATCTCGTCCCACCCGAAGCGCGGCGCACCCATGTCGATGCTGGCGCCGCCCGCCGTCGCCGTGCCTTCGATGCGGCCGCCTGCCGTGTCGATGACGGCGTTCGCGCCGATCACCTGCGCCACGCAGCGCGAGGCGTTGCCGCACGCCTCCACCTCGCCGCCGTCGGCGTTCCAGATGCGCATGTACGCGTCGGCGTGGTCCGCGGCCTCGATGACGATGAGCTGGTCGCAGCCGATTCCCGTGTGCCGGTCGGCGATGGCGCGCACCTGTGTCGCCGTCAAGGACAGCGGGTCGCGGCGCGCGTCGAACACGACGAAGTCGTTGCCGAGGCCGTGCATCTTGAGAAACGGGCGGGTCATCGCTCGCGCATGTAGGGATTCGCGCTTCCCGAGTCCATGCGCGGTCCTTCGCATTGCCTGCACGGCAGCGTTCGAAGTAGAAGGGGGGCAATGACAGGCCGCGTTTTTTTCCTGCTTTCGTTCGCGCTGCTGGCGGCCTGCAAGGCGCCGCCCGCGCCGCCGGAGCCTCCGGGGGAGGACAGTTTCCCGTCCGTCGAGCGGCCGGTCGCGGAGATCGTCAGCGCCCAGTTCTCCGACGAGGAAAGTCGCGAGCAGGCGGGTGAGGCGCGCAAGGTGATGGACCTGATGGGAATCGCATCGGGCTCTGTGGTCGCGGACATCGGCGCCGGGCGCGGCTACTACACGGTGAACCTTTCCCGCCGCGTCAGCGAGACCGGCCGCATCTATGCCGAGGATATTTTCGAGAACACCGTGAACGACCTGCGCGGCCGCGTGCACGCCGAGGGGTTCAGCAACGTCTCGGTGGTGCTCGGCACGCCGGGCGATCCCAAGCTGCCGCCC
>JACFNY010000257.1 GCA_019454625.1 Sphingomonadaceae bacterium | reverse complement strand
TCGTCGAAACCTTCCCCATGACCGTCACGGGCAAAGTCCAAAAGTTCATCATGCGTGAGACAATGATCGCCCACCTCAAGGGCTGATCCCTCACTCGTAGCGGAGCGCGTGGATGGGATTGGTGCGCGCTACGCGGTAGCTGTGCGCCGCGATCGTGCTGACGGCGATGACCATCGCGAGCGCGCCCGCGCCGATGAACGGCACCGGTCCCAGCGCGATGCGCGCGTCGAAGCCGTTCAGCCAGTCGCGCATCACCCACCACGCGAGCGGCCACGCGATCAGATTGGCGATCAGCACCGGGCGGCTGAACTGCCAGACGAGAAGCTGCACGATACGCCCCGTGCTGGCGCCGAGCACCTTGCGGATGCCGATCTCCTTGGTGCGGCGCTCGGCGGTGAAGGCGGCGAGACCGAACAGGCCGAGACAGCCGACGACGATGGCGAGCAGCGCGAAGGCGGCGAAGGTCGTCGCGCGGGCGGCTTCCGCCTGATAGAGATCGCGGACGATGTCGTCGGCATATTGTCCGTTGAAGGGAACGTCGGGCGCAAGGCGCGTCCACACGTCCTCGATGCTCCGCATCACCGCCGCGGGGTCGGCACCCGTCTTGTAGCGGACGACCATCACCTCGTGGCTGTCCCGCTCGTAGAGGAAGGTGATCGGCTCGAGCGGGTCGCGGATCGAGCGGAAGCGCGAGCTCTCCACGACGCCGATGATCGTCGCCGGTACGACGCCGCCGTATTCGGGATCGACGATGGAGACGCGGACCTGCTTGCCGATCGCCTTGGTCGGCGTGCGGAAGCCCATGCGCTCCGCGGCGAGCCGATTGACGACGACATTGGCGCCGCGCGCGACAAAGGCGCGCTCCGCGGCAGGGTCTTCAGGGAAGGGGCGCGACGAATCGTCGAGCGGGCGGCTGATGTCGAACAGGCGGCCGGCGAGCAGCCTGATGCCCATCGTGTCGAAGAAGGTGGTGTCGACCGAATAGACGTCGCTCGTCACCGGTTCGTCCTGGCCAGACAGATACACGCCGGTCGACCGGTTGTTGGTCGTGTTGATGCCGATCTGCGTGCGGCCCACGGCGGCGACATCCGGGATCTGTTCGATCTCGCGCACCAGCGTGTCGCGCACGCCGCCGAGCTGCCGGCGGCTGAGCCCGTCGATCTGGATGAGCCCGTCGCGCCGGTATCCCGGATCGGAATTCCGCGCATAGAGCGTCTGCGTGTAGACGACCGCCGTGCAGATGATGAGGCCGATCGAGACGGCGAACTGCACGACGACGAGCGCCGAGCGCAGCCGCCCCGAGCCTTCCGCGTCGGCCGAGGACTTGTTCGCCTTCAGCACCCGCGCCGGCTGGAAGCGCGACAGGTAGAAAGCCGGATAGAGACCGCCCGCGACGCCGACCGCCAGAACGAGGCCGAGGATCGGGAGCAGCAGGCCCCCGTCGCCGAAATAGCGGAGCGTGAGATCGGCCTTGAGGAATGCGCTGACGGCCGGGAGCAGAAGCTCCACGAAGGCGAGCGCGAGCAGCATGGCGACGGCGGCGATGAGGATCGATTCCCCGACGAACTGCACCACGAGCTGGCGGCGGTTCGCCCCGAGCACCTTGCGCAGCGCCACTTCGCGCGCGCGCTGGCTCGCCCGCGCCGTCGCGAGGTTGACGAAGTTGACGCAGGCCATGCCGAGGATCAGCAGCGCGACCACCGCGAACGTGGTGATCGACCGGTCGTCGTTGCCCGGCGTCATCGCGCCCACCTGCGCGCGGCCGAGGTGCACGTCGCGGACGTTCACGAGCGCGAAATCAATCAAATCCCCGGCGTTGGAACGGCGGCCGTTGATGATCTGGTCCGGGATGTTGCGCTTCTCCCACGCGGGAAACTGCGCGTTGATCGCAGCGACATCGGCGCCGGGACGCAGGCGCACGTAGATCCAGCCCGATTGCCAGCCGTATTCCTTCAGGAACTGCGGCTGCTCGGCCCAGTACCTCTGGATGTCGTAGCGGCCGATCATCGAGATCTTGAGATGCGAATTCCTCGGCAGGTCCCTGAGTACGCCCGTGACGCGATAATCGGCGGAAATGCCGCGCGTGACGATGGTCAGCACCTCGCCCACGGGATTGTCGGTCCCGAAGCGGCGCACGGCCTCGCTTTCGGTGATGACGAGATCGCCGGGCTGCGCCAGCGCGGTCTTCGGGTCGCCGCGAAGCAGCGGAAGATCAAGCGTGTCGAAGACGGGACCGTCCGCGAACTTGAAATCCGGGACGTCGGTCGCGACTCCGTCCTTCAGCGCGACCGGACGGGTCGACAGCAGGTGCACGCTCGCCTCGATCTGCGGGAAGTCTTTCCGCAGGGGCTCCTGCGCGACATAGGGGCCCATTTGCAGGTCGTAGGGCTCACCCGTCTGGGGGTCCTTGACATAGAGCTGGAACTGGTATGTGCGCTCCGCTTCCGGCAGCCATTCGTCGTAGGTCAGCTCGTTGCGGACGAAGAGCAGGATGACGAGACACGCCGCCATGCCGATAGCAAGGCCGAGGATGTTGATGAACGCGTAGACCCGGTTCGCCAGCAGTGCGCGGACACCGACCGTCAGGTAGTTCTTCCACATCGTCGGTTCCTCCTCAGGCGGCGCGGCGGCGCTCGACCAGCACGCGGCCGTCGAGCATGTTGACGATGCGGCCCGCATAATCGGCGTGTGCGGGGGAATGCGTGACCATCACGATCGTCGCGCCGTCCGCGTTCAGCGCTTGCAGCATCCGCATCACCTCCTCGCCGTGGCTGGTGTCGAGGTTGCCGGTGGGCTCGTCGGCGAGGATCAGGCGCGGCTCGGCGACGAGCGCGCGGGCGACGGCGACGCGTTGCTGCTGGCCGCCCGAAAGCTGGCTCGGCCGGTGCTTCGCGCGGTGCGCGATGCCGACCTTGTCCATCACCGCCGCGACCCTGGCGCGGCGGACGGACGCGGGAATGTCATGGTAGAGGAGGGCAAGCTCGATGTTCTCCTCGACCGAAAGCTCGTCGATGAGGTTGAAGCTCTGGAAGATGAAGCCGAGGTTCGCCTTGCGGACGTCCGCGAGCTTCGCCTCGGAAAGGCCGGCCACCTCGATGTCGCCGAAGCGGTACGACCCGCTCGTCGGGCTGTCGAGCATCCCGATGACGTTGAGCAGCGTGGACTTGCCGCAGCCCGAAGGCCCCATGATCGCGACGAACTCGCCTTCGAAGATGTCGAGATCGACCGAATCGAGCGCCGTCGTCTCCACCATGTCGGTTCGGTAGACGCGGCTGAGGCCTTTCAGGCTGAGCATCGGCTGGGTCATGGTTGGCCTTTCATGTCTCGAGGTCGAGCCGGTCCTTGTCGGCGAAACCGGTGTAGGGGGAGGTGATCACCTTCTCGCCGGGATCGAGTCCGTCGAGCACTTCGACAAAGTCGCTGTTGCGGCGGCCGAGGCGGACCGCACGCTTCACGGCCTTGTCGCCGTCCGGCGACACCACGAACACCCAGCTTCCGCCGGTGTCGTTGTAGAAGGCGCCGTTCGGGATCAGCCGCGCGCGCGACGGGTCGCCGAGCGTCAGGCGCGGTTGCAGCGTCTGCCCGCGCTGGAGCTGCGGCGGCTCGTCGCCCTTGAATTGCAGGTCGATCTCGAACGTGCCGTTGACCACCGTGGGATAGATCTTG
>JACFNY010000256.1 GCA_019454625.1 Sphingomonadaceae bacterium | reverse complement strand
GCGTTCTTCGTGCCCATGTCCGCGACCAGCCGCTCGCGCTCGTCGAGGTCGGTCGCGATGCCTTCATAGTCGTGATAGGCGACGTGGTGCTGCGCGATCATCGCCGTCTGCGTATGCGGCAGCAGGCCGAAATCCATCGCCGAGACCGCCTGCCCGTAGGGCGTGTGGAGGTGGATCACCGCCTTCGCGTCCTCGCGCGCCATATGGATCGCGGAATGGATCGTGAAGCCCGCCGGATTGGTGAGGTAGGGCGTCTCGCCGACGGCGTTGCCGTGCACGTCGATCTTCACGAGGCTCGACGCGGTGATCTCCTCGAACATCAGGTTGTACGGGTTGATCAGGAAATGATGTTCCGGCCCCGGCACGCGCACCGAGAGGTGCGTGAAGATGAGGTCGTCCCACCCGTAGAGCGCGACGAGGCGGTACGCCGCCGCGAGATCGACGCGGACGTTCCATTCCTCATCCGAAACCTTGCTCCGCACCGACGGCATCTGGATCGCGGTGGCCATGATTCTCTCCCCGGCATCGTTCAGCCTTTCACCCAGTGTGCCGCAGCGGCGGCGCGATGCAAAGCTGGCAGGTTTCGGGGTACGGGGCGCGTGATCTCACTGTCACATTCCCGGCCTAACAGGCTGCCGGACGTCATCGGGAAGGGCCACCATGAGCATCCGTCTCCGCCGCCGCGAGCTTTTCGCGGGCCTCGCAGGTCTCGGCGCCGCGCTGCCGGGCCGCGCCTGGGCGGCGGCGCTCGGCCGGGGCTTCACGCACAACGTCGCGAGCGGCGAACCGTCGCAGACCGGCATGCTGCTGTGGACGCGCTACGTGCCTGCCGGGGATGCAGCGACGCTCACCGCCGAGGTCGCCGAGGACACGGGCTTCACGCGTGTCGTCGCGCGCAGCGAAACGGCGGCGGAAGCTTCGGCCGACCACTGCGCCCGCGCCGAGGGACTGGAGCCGGGGCGCTGGTACTACTACCGCTTCCGCACGGCCTCCGGCGAAACCTCGCCCACGGGGCGGACGCGGACGCTGCCGGCGGGGCGCACCGGGCGCTTCAACATCGCGGTCTTCTCCTGCTCCAACCTGCCGTTCGGCCTGTTCAACGCCTACGCCCACGCGGCGGAGCGGCAGGACATCGACCTTCTCGTCCACCTCGGCGACTATATCTACGAATACGGGCGCGGCACCTACCCGAGCGCCGCCGAGGCGATGCCGGGGCGCATCCTCGAACCGGGACACGAGATCGTGACGCCCGTCGACTACCACGCCCGCTACGCCGCCTATCGCCGCGACCAGGACTTGCAGGCGCTGCACCAGCGCTTCCCGATGATCTCGATCTGGGACGATCACGAGTTCGCGAACGACACGTGGAAGGACGGCGCGCAGAACCACCAGAGCGAAACCGAAGGCCCGTGGGAGGCGCGCAAGGCGGCGGCAAAGGCGGCGTACCGGCACTGGCTGCCGATGTCCGACGCGCCCTACAAGGCCTATGAGATCGGCGACCTCGCGACGCTGATCCGGCTCGACACGCGGCTGGAGGGCCGGGACCGGCAACCGGAGCTCGCTGACGCCTTCAAGCTGGCGGACGATCCGGCCAAGGCGCTCGCGGCGTTCCGCGACACCGTGTGGGCCGACCCTGCGCGGCAGATGCTCGGCACGCGGCAGGAGGCGTTCCTCGCGGATGCGCTCGCAGCCTCCGTGAAGGCGGGCACGCGCTGGCAGGTGGTGGCGCAGCAGATCCTCGCGGGCGAGACGAAAGTGCCCGCGGACGCCGACACCTCGTGGCTCGGCAGCACGCCGCCCGACTATGTGATGCAGCGCTTTCAGGCGGGCGTGCTCGCCGGAAAGGTCGGACTGCCGTTCAACTTCGATTCGTGGGGCGGCTATCCGGCGGCGCGGGCGCGCTACCTCGGCGCGGCGCAGGCGGCGGGCGCGAACCTGCTGAACCTCGCCGGAGACAGCCACAACGCATGGGCCCACGACCTTGCCAACAACGGATCGCCGGCGGGCGTGGAGTTCGGCGTGCAGGGCGTCACCTCGCCGGGCATGGAGAGCTACATGCGCGGCGCGGACCCGAAGCAGGTGGCGGCGGCGCTGATCGGTGCGAACCCGGAACTCAAGTGGTGCGAAACCGAGCGCCGGGGTTACATGACGCTGTCGCTGACGCCCGACGCGGCGCAGTGCGACTGGCATTTCCTCGAAACGATCCGGGCGCGGTCGACGGCGCTGGCGGCGACGCACAGCGTAAGGGTACGGCCGGGCACGAACCGGATGGAGGCCTGACGGCCGCTTGCAAAATAGGACGGGAGCGGCTGGAGTGCGTGCTCCGGCACGCTCCGCGAAGCCCGGATTTCCCGCGAAGTTGATGAAGCTGAGACATGCTCGCGCGTGAGCGTGCGGCGTTCGTGCGCGCCGGTGTCCGGTGGTTGAGGATATTCATGTGCGCGCAGGAAGCCGCGCACTTCAAAGAGCAGCGGCCCTGCCTTGCATGGGCAATCCTATTCGAAAAGCCCCTCCTCTTCAGGGGGAGGGGTGAAAGAAACTACAACCTCGGTTCGAGGAAGGCGGCAACTTCCGCCAGCGCCACGGTCTTGTCGAGATAGGCGTCGCCGATCGCGCGGGCGAGGACGAAGGGGGTGGCGCCGCCAGCGGCCTTCTTGTCCTGCTGCATGTGCTGGAGGAGCGCCTCGACATCGAAGCCGAAGCCCTTCGGGCTGACGGGCAGGCCCGATGCGGCGAGGTGCGCCTCGGCGCGGGCGGCGTCCTCCGCGCTGCACAGGCCCCGATGCACCGAGAAGGCGAAGGCCATGACCATGCCCATCGCGACGCCCTCGCCGTGCAGCAGGCGGTCCGAGAAGCCGGTCTCCGCCTCGAAGGCGTGGCCGAAGGTGTGGCCGAGGTTGAGGAGGGCGCGGCGGCCGCTCGTCTCGCGCTCGTCCTCCGCGACGATGGCGGCCTTCATGCGGCAGCTGTGCGCGATGGCATGGACCTGCGCGGCGCGGTCCCCGGCGAGGAGCGCGGCGCCGTTCGCCTCGCACCACGCGAAGAAGTCTGCGTCGCCGAGGAGGCCGTACTTCACGACCTCCGCATAACCCGCGCGCATCTCGCGGGGGCCGAGCGTGTCGAGCAGCTCGGGGTCGATCAGCACGCGCGAAGGCTGGTGAAAGGCGCCGACGAGGTTCTTGCCCGCAGCGGCGTTGATCGCCGTCTTGCCGCCGACCGACGAATCGACCTGCGCGAGCAGCGTCGTCGGGATTTGCACGAACTCGCAGCCGCGCCGTGCGACGGCGGCGGCGAAGCCGGTGAGATCGCCGATGACGCCGCCGCCGAAGGCGATGACGGCGTCCCCGCGCTCGACGCCCGCGACAAGGATGCGCTCGACGAGCGTTTCGAGCGACCGCCAGTTCTTCGTCGCCTCGCCCGCCGGGAAGATCACGGGGTCGACCGGACGGCCGAGCGCGGCCACGAGCCTGTCGAGGTGCGCGGCGGCGACGGTCTCGTCGGTGACGACGAGCTGCGGACGCCCGCTTTTGGGCAGCGCGATCTCGCGCCCCGCCTCGGCGAGGACGCCCGGCGCGATCACGATGTCGTAGGCGCGCGCGCCGAGCTCGACCCGAACAGTTTCCCTCACGCGGTTTCCCCCAGACGGCGGAGTTCCGCCACGATGGCATCGACGGCGATA
>JACFNY010000255.1 GCA_019454625.1 Sphingomonadaceae bacterium | reverse complement strand
CGGCCATGGTCGAGGAGACCACCGCCGCCAGCCACAGCCTGGCGCGCGAGGCCGCGGCGCTGAACGAACTGCTGGCGCAGTTCAGCTTCGGCGACGGCGCGCCGTCGCGGCGGGCCGCCGCGCCCGCTGCCGCCGGGCCCGCCGCCGCGGCGAAATCCCCGGCCGCGCTCCAGCCGACTTCGCCGGCCCGCGCGCTGGTGCGCAAGGTCGCGGGCGTGTTCGGACGGGGAGGCGCCGCCGCCCCGGCCGAGGCCGAGCAGGGCTGGGAGGAGTTCTGACGCGGGCCGCCCGCTCCGCCGGTCTCTCCGGCGGGGCGGGCATTCCTGCGGCGGACGCCGGGGAAAAACCTGTGACGGGGCCCAGTGACGGGGCTCGTGACGGGGTCGGGACGAGACATGCGACCGTGGTGACGACATGAAACAGGGTAACGTGATCCTGAAGCCGGGCGACAGCCGGACGATCCGGGAGATGGTCAGGGTGCGGGAGATGGAGGACGGCGCGACCGGGGGGCTGCGCGGCTTCAGCGCCTGCGCCCATTGCCGGGGGAACTGCGTGCTCGACGGCCCCTGCAATCCGTTCCTCCAGGGGCTCGATCATCTCGGCTGGTCGCTCAGGCGGGCCTATGGGGCGCCGCTCGCCGGCCTCGGCCTGCTCGGCGACGTGCGCGCGGCCTTCATCCACCTGACGCTCGCCGCCCATGGCTGCCGCTCGGCCGAGGACGTGCGCAGGCAGGTCGCGGCGATGCAGTCCGAGCTGCAAGCCTACAAGGCTGCGCTCGACCGCCACGCCATCGTCGCCATCACCGATCGCACCGGCCGCATCACCCACGCCAACCCGCCGCTGTGCCGCATCAGCGGCTATCGCCGCGAGGAGCTGGTCGGCCAGCCCTACAATATCGTCAATTCGCGCCACCACCCCAAGGCGTTCTTCACCGAGATGTGGCGGGTGATCGCGGGCGGGGACGTCTGGCGGGGCGAGGTCTGCAACAAGGCCAAGGACGGCGGGCTGTACTGGGTCGACACCACCATCGTGCCGTTCCATGACGAGAGGGGCCGGATCGACGGCTATGTCTCGATCCGCTACGACATCACCGACCGCAAGAAAGCCGAGGCGGCGCTTCTGGAGGAAAACGCCCGCCGCGAGCAGGCCGAAACCCTCCTGATGGACGTGATCGACGCGGTCCCCGACGCCATTATCGCCTTCGACGGCGACGACAGGCTGGTGCTGGTCAACGAGGCCTACCGGCGCTTCCACGCCGCGATCGCCGATCACATCGCGCCGGGCATGAGCTTCACGGAGATGATGGAGCTGGCGGTGCGGCAGGGCCAGTTCGAGATTCCGGGCGACACGGAGGCCGACGCGGAAAAGTGGATGAAGGCGCGGCTGAAGGCGTTCGCCCGGCCCGGCGCGCCGTTCGCGCAGCGCCTGAAGGACGGCCGCTGGCTCCAGGTCCAGGAGCGCCGCTCGCCCTCCGGCAACATGGTCGGCGTGCGCACCGACGTCACCAGCCTGAAGCGGGCCGAGCTGACGATCAAGAAGCAGGCCGAGCACGACCACCTGACCGGGCTCTACAACCGCTCGGTGCTGAACGAGCGGCTGGCGCGCGCCGTGCAGCGGGCGCGCCAGGGCGGCTATTGCGGTGCTCTGGTGGTCGCCGATCTCGACGATTTCAAGAGCGTCAACGACACGTTCGGGCACGATGCCGGCGACAGGCTGTTGCAGGAGATCGCCAGGCGGCTGCGCGCCAGCCTGCGCGCCAGCGACGTGATCGTGCGCCTCGGCGGCGACGAGTTCGCCTTCATCCTGCCGCGCCACGGCGGCGAAGCCGCGCGCGGCCGGCTGCGGGAGCGGGGGGCGGGGGCGGTGGCCCGGCCGGTCGCGCTCGGCGGGCGCGAGGTCGTGCCGGCGACCAGCCTCGGCGTCGCCGTGTTTCCCAAGGACGGCATCTCGCCGCGCACGCTGCTGAAGAACGCCGACATCGCGCTCTACGAATCGAAGGGCGACAAGAGCCGCCCCTATCGCCGGTTCGAGAAGGGCATGCGCGCCGTCATCGAGCGCCGGCAGACGCTGGCGGCGGCGCTGCGCGCCGATCTCGCCGCCGGCCGGCTCGACATTGCGTTCCAGCCGCAGATCAGCCTGGCCGACGGCGCGCATGCCGGCTTCGAGGTGCTGGCGCGCTGGGCGCATGACGGCGAGCCGGTGCCGCCGCCGGAGTTCATCCGGCTCGCCGAGGAGACCGGACTGATCGTGCGCCTCGGCGAGCAGGTGCTGGAGAAGGCGCTCTCCGCCGTGCGGGCGCTGCGGGCGAAGGGGCTCGGCGTCGGCGGGGTCTCGGTCAATGTCGCGGCGGCGCAACTGAAGCTCGGCAGCTTCGCCGGCACGGTCGAGGCGCTGCTGAAGCGCCATGGCCTGCCCGCCCGCCTGCTGGAGATCGAGGTGACGGAGAATGTCCTCCTCGACCGCGATCCCGGCCTGATCCATGGCTCGCTCGAAGCGTTGAAGGCGCTCGGCGTCGGCGTGGCGCTCGACGATTTCGGCACCGGCTTCGCCTCGCTGACGCATCTGAAGCGGTTCCCGGTCGACCGGCTGAAGATCGACCGTTCCTTCGTCAGCAACATCGAGACCGACGCCGAGGACGCGGCCATCTCGCGCGCCATCATCGGGCTGGCCGGCAGCCTCGGCCTCGACGTGGTCGCCGATGGCGTCGAGACCCAGCAGCAGCTCGATTTCCTGCGCCGGCACGGCTGCGACTACGCCCAGGGCTACCTGATCGGCAGGCCCGGCCCGGCAAGCGGGGTGGAAGCCTATCTGCGCGGCCACGAGGCGCAGCGGATCGCGCTGCTTCCGGCGGCGGAGTGACCCGCCGGACGATTGGAAGGATCAGGCCGGCGCGAACTCCAGCGCGACGCCGTTGATGCAGTAGCGCAGGCCGGTCGGCGGCGGGCCGTCGGGGAAGACGTGGCCGAGATGGCTGCCGCAGCGCGCGCAATGGACCTCGGTGCGCAGCATGCCGTAGCTGCGGTCCTCGCTGGTCGCGACCGCGCCGGGGAGGGGATCGTTGAAGCTCGGCCAGCCGGTGCCGCTCTCGAACTTCAGGCCGGAGCGGAACAGCGCCTCGCCGCAGCCGGCGCAGGAGAAGGTGCCGGCGCGCTTCTCGTGCAGGAGCGCGCAGCTTCCCGGCCGCTCGGTGCCGTGCCCGCGCATGACGCGGTACTGCTCCGGCGTCAACCGCGCGCGCCATTCGTCTTCCGTGCGGGTGACGGGAAAGGTGTCGGTGCTCATGGGGGACCTCCGGCGCGTTGCGTTGCCGTCAATGTAGGGCGCGCCGCCGGCCGCCTCAATGCCCTCAAGCTCCCTCATGCCCCTCAGTGCTTGCGCGAAAGCTCGCGCGTCGCCGCTTCCAGCCCGGCCAGCGTCAGCGGGTACATGCGCTCGCCGAACAGCTCGCGCACCAGCTTGATCGAATGGGTATAGCCCCAGTGCTGCTCGCGCACCGGGTTGAGCCAGACCGCGTTGCGCCACTGGGCAAGGACGCGCGAAAGCCAGACATGGCCCGCCTCCGCGTTCCAGTGCTCGACCGAGCCGCCGGCATGGGCGATCTCGTAAGGGCTCATCGAGGCGTCGCCGACGAAGACAGCCTTGTAGTCGGGGCCGTATTTGTGCAGCACGTCGAAGGTCGGGATCACTT
>JACFNY010000254.1 GCA_019454625.1 Sphingomonadaceae bacterium | reverse complement strand
AGCGCGCACCGGACACCTTCGGTTCGGACGCGGCCGGCTGCGGCGCGGGCATCGCGGAAAGCGGGAGGTCGAAGGCCATATCCACATCGCTTTCGGCAGTTCGGGTCGTGTCGGCGCCCGGGACGACGAGGGGCGGCGCGCCCTCCGCCGTCGGGTTTCCGTCATCCGCCGACGGCAGCCCGACAGCAATGCCCTTGGCGGGCGGTGCGGCCTTCAGGGCCATGATCGTCAGGAAATCGGGTGCGGATGCGGGAATTCCGGGGCGAACGGCCGCCTGCACCGACAATTCGGGCATCGCCAGCATCTCACCAAGACCAGTCGCGTTGACGGACATTTGACCCCCGTTGCTCTCTCGGGCGAACATTTAGCAATAAGCGTGCCATTTTGGGGCGGCGCGGCGCGAAAGCCTTTCAGGCCCGCGTGACGCGCTTCGGCGGCGCGGCGCGTTCCAGCCGCTGTTCGGCCTCGCGGGCCTCGGCGGCCCCGGCGCGGTCGGCGAGTTCCTCGGCGGCGCGCTTGCGGCGATGCGCGCCGAGCGTCACCTTCCGGGCATCCTCTAGCCGCACCTCGGCGCGCGCCGCCCGGTCGAGCGTCGCGGCGAGCGCCTTGCCGAGCCGGTCGTACTGATGCGCCATCGACTTCAGCGCGAAGGCGGCCGCGCCGTCGGCGACGGGCGTGTAGGAATGGCGCAGCGCCTCGATGCGGTTGTGCATCTGGCGGAGCTGGTCGAGATCGGCGGCGGCCTTCGCCTCGTCGGCGAGCGCGCGCTGTTTCTGGAGGCCGCGAATGCGCGCGACACGCGCCAGCCGCTCCGCCTTCGCCATCTCAGTGCTCGCCGAACTGCTGGGTCAACTCCGCGACCGACGCGGCGAGATCGACCGGGGCATCCTCAGCCTGCGTGATGTAAGCGGTGACGTTCGCCTGCGCGGCGATGGCGGCATCGAGCGCCGGGTCGCTGCCCCGGCTGTAGGCGCCCATCAGGACGAGATCGCGGTTCTCCTCGTAGAGCGAGAACAGGCGCTTCAGCATCTGCGCGGCGCGGATGTGCGGGCGATCGGCGACGTCGCTCATCACGCGGCTGATCGAGGCGGCGATGTCCACCGCCGGATAGACGCCGCGCTCGGCCTGCTTGCGGGAGAGCACGATATGCCCGTCGAGGATCGCGCGCGCGGTGTCGACGACGGGGTCGCCCACCGTGTCGTCGCCGTCGGCGAGCACGGTGTAGAAGGCGGTAATCGAGCCGCCCGACGTCGCATCGTTGCCCGCGCGCTCGATGAGGTTCGGCAGCAGCGAGATGACGGACGGCGGATACCCCTTCGCGGTCGGCTGCTCGCCGAGCGCGAGGCCGATCTCGCGCTGCGCGTGCGCGACGCGCGTGAGGCTGTCGATGATGAGCAGCACGTTCTTGCCCTGCCCGCGGTAGTACTCGGCGATGGCCGTGGCGCGGTGCGCGGCGCGGATGCGCATGATCGGCGAATGGTTCGCGGGAACGGCGACGACGACGGAGCGCTGGCGCGCGGGGCCGTGCAGCTTGGTCGCGAGAAAATCGGTGACCTCGCGGCTGCGCTCGCCGATCAGCCCGACGACGACGACATCCGCTTTCGAATAGCGCGTCATCATGCCGAGCAGCACCGACTTGCCGACGCCCGAGCCCGCGATGATGCCGACGCGCTGGCCGCGCCCGAAGGTGAAGAGGCCATTGAGCGCGCGCACGCCCACGTCGAAGGCTTCCGTCACGCGGCCGCGCTCCAGCGGATTCTGGAGCCGTCCGACGAGCGGCCAGTCCCGCTCCGTCTCGATCGGGCCGAGCCCGTCGAGCGGCAGGCCCGAGCCGTCGATGACGCGGCCGAGCAGGCCGTCGCCGACCTCGACGCGCGACTGGTTGCTTTGCGGGTACACGCGCGCATCGGGCAACACGTCGGCGCGCTGGCCGAGCGACATCAGGATGCAGCGGCCGTTCCGGAATCCGATGACCTCGGCCTCGGCCGCCTCGTCGCTGGCCGTCTCGATGCGGCAGACGGTGCCGACGGGCGCGGACAGGCCCGAGGCTTCGAGAAGCAGGCCGTCGTAGCTGGTGAGCCGCCCGATCTGGAGCGGCGCCGTGTCGATCGGCGTCCTGCCAATGCCGCCGAGCAGGCCCGCTATGTCCTCGGTCGCGGTGTTCACGCGGCGATGCCGGCAGCGCGCAGCGCCTGTTCGAGCTTGGCGATACGGGGACGGACACCGTCCTCCACCTCGCCGCCCCCGGCTTCCAACCTCACGCTGCCGCGTTGCAATTCGGGATCGGCGGCAAGCGTGAGGTTCGTGTAGTCCTTGAGGCTGCCGTCGTCGATGACGGCAAGGTCGTCCGGATGCAGGAACAGCCGGGCCGCCTCGCTGGTTTCCTTCAGCGTATCGAGCGCGCGCGTGATGCAGCCGTTGACGAACGCGGGCTCGACGGCGACGTGCGCGCCGACGATGCGCTCGACGAGATCGAGAACGGCGCGGCGCAGCTTCGGCCCCAGCGCCGCCTTGTCGATGGCGCGCGCCTCGTCGAGGCTGCGCAGCAGCGCGCGGCATTCCGTGCGGGCACGTTCCGCCTCGGCGCGCACCTCGGCGCGTCCGGCCTCGAGGCCCGCCGCGTGCCCCTGCGCTTCCGCCTCGGCGAGCGCGGCGGCAAGCTCGGCTTCCGTCGTTTCGATGGTTTCAACCTGAATTGTGCCGCGCGTGAATTCCGACGAGGGGTGGGCGAAATCCACGCGCGGCACGAAGTCGCCCGCTGGGCGCGGCGCGAACATAGGGGTGAAGTCGCCGCGGCTGGGCGCGAACAGATCGGCAAGCGCGACGGGACGGGGGTCTGCACCGAGAACACTAGACATAGTCGTCTCCCGAACCGCCGAGCATGATCGCACCGCTTTCGCCGAGCTGGCGCGCAATCGCAAGGATGCGCTTCTGCGCGTCCTGCACCTCGCTCACCTTCATCGGGCCGCGCGTTTCGATCTCGTCCTGCACGCTCTGCGCGGCGCGCTGCGACATGGCGGCGAACATCTTGGTGCGCATCCGCTCGTCCGAGCCCTTGAGCGCGGCGACGAGCAGCGTGTTGTCCACCGAGCGAAGCAGCGTCTGCATACTGCGGTCGTCGAGCGCGAGCAGGTTCTCGAACACGAACATCTGGTCCTGAATACTCTGGCCGATATTCTCGTTCATTGTGGTTAATTGTTCGATGATGCGGCGGTCGGCGCCGCCGCGCACGTAGTTCATGATGCGCGCTGCGGTCGTGGTGCCGCCCGCGGTCGCGGAGCGCACGGCGGCGTTCGTCTTGATCTGCTTCTGCATGACGCGCTCGAGCTCGGCGAGCGCATCGGGCTGGATGGAATCGAGCGTCGCCACGCGCAGCATCATGTCGGGCTGCATCTCCTCGGGGAGCAGTTGCAGCACCTCGGCGGCAAGCCCCGGCTCCAGATGGCAGAGCACGGCGGCGATCACCTGCGGATGCTCCGACGAAATCGTCGCGGCGATCGAGCGGGCGTCCATCCAGTCGAGTATCTCGATGCCCTTCTGCGGCGACGAGGAGCTCATGCGGCCGAGCACGCTGCCCGCCTTCTCCTCGCCTAGCGCATTCACTAACACGTTATTCACGTAATGCCCGTTGCCGAGGCCGAGGCTGGTCTGCTCGCGCGCGTCGAGGATGAACTCGTCGAGGACGACGTTCACCGTGTCCTGATCGA
>JACFNY010000253.1 GCA_019454625.1 Sphingomonadaceae bacterium | reverse complement strand
TCCTCGCGCTGCTGCACAAGGATGTCGCCCACATCGTCGACCTGTGGTGGAACACCGACACGTTCGGGCACTGCCTGCTGATCCCGCCGATCCTTGCCTATCTGGTGTGGCAGCGGCGCGGCGAGCTTTCCGCGCTGACGCCGAAGCCGTGGTATCCCGCGGCGATCCTGATGGTGGTCGGCGGCGCGGGCTGGCTGGTCGGCGAGGCCTCCGGCGTCGCCCTGCTGCGCCATGCGGCGGTCGTCGGCCTCCTTGTCGTCTCCGTGCCGCTGGTGTTCGGCCTCACGGTCTCGCGGGGCCTCGCCTTCGTGCTGTTCTTCGCGCTGTTCATGATCCCGGCGGGCGAGCAGCTCGTGCCGATCCTGCAGACGCTGACCGCGGCGATCTGCATCAAGCTCCTCGAATGGTCGGGCATCCCGGCCTTCATCGACGGCGTGTTCATCGCCATCCCGAACGGCAATTTCGAGGTCGCCGAGGCGTGCTCGGGCGTGCGCTTCCTGATCGCGATGATCGCTTTCAGCGTGCTCGTCGCCAACCTCTGCTACAAGAGCTGGACGCGGCGCATCCTCTTCGTGCTCTCCGCCATCGCGCTGTCGATCCTTGCGAACGGCATCCGCGCCTTCGGCACGATCTACATCTCGCACCTGACGACGCCGGGCTTCGCGGCGGGCGTCGATCATATCATCTACGGCTGGGTCTTCTTCGCGGTCGTCATGTTCCTGCTGGTCGCCGCGGGCTGGCGCTTCTTCGACCGCCCGGTCGACGATCCGGCGTTCGACCCGGCGCGCTTGCAGCCGGTGCCGCCGGCCCCGTCCGCGCCGCGCGCGGTCGCCGCGGCTGCCGCGCTCGGCATCGCGGCGATGGTTGCGGGTCCCGTCTACGGCCTCGTCATCGCCAATCGCGCGCCCGACACGGTCACCGCCGCGATCGCGCTTCCCGAGGTGGCGGGCTGGCAGCGGATCGAAGGACGCCCGGAATGGCAGCCGCACTACAAGGGCGCGTCCGCCGAGGCGATCGCGCGGTACGTGGACGGCGAGGGCCAGCCGATAGATCTCTACATCGCGGTATTCGACCGGCAGAGCGAGGACGGCGAGCTGATCGGCTACAAGCAGGGGCTGCTGCCGCCGGGCAGCGACTGGTCGTGGACGCGCAACGAGAAGGGGCCGCCGAACGGCCGCGCGCAGCTGATCAAGAACAGCGGCGCGGTGCGCGACAACTGGCAGTTCTTCCTCGTGAACGGCAAGCTCACCGGCAGCGACTACGCGGCCAAGATCGAGGGATTGAAGTCGCGGCTGCTCGGCGGCGAGACGCTGGCGGGCACGCTCGTCATCTCGGCCGACCGCCGGGACGACCTGGTGAGCGCCATGCCGACGATCGAACGGTTCGCGGCGGCGCTCGGCCCCGTCGATGCCGCGATCGAAAACGCGACGGTGGAGCGCTAGGGCCATGTGCGGCATCGCCGGGTATTTCGATCAGCGCGAGCACCGGGCCATCCCGGAGCCGGTGCTGCGCGCCATGACCGATGTCATCGCGCACCGCGGCCCGGACGGCAGCGGCGTCTTCCGCGCGCCGGGCGTCGGGCTCGGCCACAGGCGGCTGTCGATCATCGACCTCGCGGGCGGCGTGCAGCCGATGCCGAGCGAGGACGGCAAGGTGCAGATCGTCTTCAACGGCGAGATCTACAATTTCCGCGAGGTGCGCCGCGACCTTCAGGCGCTCGGCCACGTCTTCAGGCGCGACAGCGACACCGAGGTGATCATCGCGGCGTGGCGGGCGTGGGGCGAGGCCTGCGTCGACCGGCTGCGCGGCATGTTCGCCTTCGCGATCTGGGACGAGACCGTGCGCACGCTGTTCCTCGCCCGCGACCGGCTGGGCGTGAAGCCGCTCTACTACGCCGATCTTGGCGACGGACGCTTCATCTTCGGATCGGAGCTGAAGGCGCTGCTGATGTGGCCGGGGCTGCCGCGCGCCATCGACCCGCGCGCCATCGAGGACTATTTCGCCTACGGCTACGTGCCCGACGACAAGTGCCTGCTGAGCGCGGTGAAGAAGCTTCCCGCCGGGCACACGCTGACGCTGCGTTGGGGCGAGACGGGTGCCCGGCCGCGCCGCTACTGGGACGTCGCGTTCGACGGCCGCGTGAAGGGCACGCCCGAAGCGCTGGCGGAGGAACTCACCGCGCGGATGCGCGAGGCGGTGGCGCTGCGGCTGGTCGCGGACGTGCCGGTGGGCGCGTTCCTTTCGGGCGGCGTCGATTCGAGCGCGGTCGTCGCGCTGATGGCGGGGCTGATCGACACGCCGGTCAACAGCTGCTCGATCGGTTTCGACGACCCGGCCTATGACGAGACCGGCCACGCCGAGGCGATCGCGAAACGCTATGCGACGCACCACCGCGCGCGAACGGTGACGACCGACGACTACGATCTCATCGACACGCTCGTGCGCGCGTTCGACGAACCGTTCGCGGATGCCTCGGCGCTGCCGACCTACCGCGTCAGCGAACTGGCGCGCGAGACCGTGACGGTGGCGCTCTCCGGCGACGGCGCCGACGAGGCGATGGCGGGCTATCGCCGCTATCGGCTCTACATGAACGAGGAGAAGGTGCGCGGGGCGTTTTCGCCGGGCCTGCGCGAGAGCGTCTTCGGGCGGCTCGGCAGGGCATGGCCGAAGCTCGACTGGGCGCCGCGCATGTTCCGCGCGAAATCGACGTTCGAGGCGATCGCGATGGACAGCGCGGAGGCCTATTTCCACGCTGTCAGCGCGACTCCGGACAGCATTCGGTCGCGCCTGTTCTCGGATACGCTGAAGCGCGCGATCGGCGGCTACTGGGCGGGCTCGCTCTACGCCGACACGATGCGCGCCGCGCCCGCCGACGACATGCTCGGCCGCGCGCAATACGCCGACCTGATGATCTGGCTACCCGGCGACATCCTGACCAAGGTGGATCGGACCAGCATGGCGGTGAGCCTGGAGGCGCGCGAGCCGCTGCTCGACCACGAACTCGTCGGCTGGATGGCCGGGCTGCCGAGCGATCTCCGCCTGCGCGGCGGCGAGGGCAAGTGGCTGATGAAGAAGGCGATGGAGCCGTATCTGCCGAAGGACATCCTCTACCGGCGCAAGATGGGCTTCTCCGTGCCGATCGACCGCTGGTTCCGCGGCGCGCTCGCGGACCGTGTCGCGGCGCTTGCGAACGGCTCCAACGTCGCCGGCAGCGGCTGGTTCGACATGAATTATTTCGCGGCCTGCGCGGCGGCGCATCGCAGCGGCCGCGCGGACCACAGCCGGCTGCTGTGGCAGATGCTGATGCTGGAAGGGTCGCTTGCGGCGCTGGCCGCGACGCCGGCGGCGGCGCTCGCCGCCTGAGCCCTACTGCGCCGCGGGCGGCGGCGGTGCGGTTTCGGGAGCCGGCGGCGTTTCCGCAGCGGCGTTTGCGGGCGCATCCGGCGCCGGGGCGCTGCCGCTCTTCGCCGAGGCGACCGCGCTCGAATGCGCGCGCGCGATGTCCGCGGCGGCATCGGTCTGCTGGCGGACCTGCACCGCTTTCAGCGTGGACGCCGGGCGCGTCTGGTCCCGCTCCGACATCAGCGGCGTCATCGTGTTCGCGTAGAGCGAGCTGTCACGCAGCGCATGATAGGTCAGCAGAATCCCGATTCCGGCAAACAGGATGACTCCGGCAAGCCAGAACAGAATCGTGTTTCTCGCAGCAGTGT
>JACFNY010000252.1 GCA_019454625.1 Sphingomonadaceae bacterium | reverse complement strand
GACGAGCACGACCGCCGCGCCTTCGGACTTCGCATAACGGATGAGTTCCTGCGCGGCGGCGCGCACCTGGCTCACCGTGCCGGGGGCGCCCTCCAGCATGTCCGAGTGCATCGTCTGGATCGAATCGATGACGAGAAGGTCGGGCGCGGTCCGCTCCGAAAGCGTCGTCAATATGTCGCGCACGGAGGTGACGCTGGCGAGCGCCACGTCCGCCTTGCCGAGTCCGAGCCGCTGCGCGCGCAGCCGCACCTGATCGGCCGCCTCCTCGCCCGAGAGGTACACGATGCGCCTGCCCGCCATCGCCATTTTCCCTGCGACCTGAAGGAGCAGCGTCGATTTGCCGATGCCGGGATCGCCGCCGATCAGGATGGCGCTGCCCGGCACCACGCCGCCGCCGAGCGTGCGGTCGAGTTCGGCGATGCCGGTGGGAAGCCGCGCCGGAAGCGGCGTCTCCTCGTCGAGCGATTGCAGACGGAACGCCGCACCGCCGCGCGAGAGCGACTGCTTCGCCGAGAACGGCGTCACCACAGCGCCCGCGTCCTCGACGATGCTGTTCCACTCCTTGCATTCGCCGCACTGCCCGGCCCAGCGCGGGCTCACCGCGCCGCACGCCTGACAGACATACTGGGTTTTCAGCCGCGCCATCCGCCATCCACGATCCAGAACAGAGTGTGAACATAGCGAGGGCGGCGCGACCTTGCAAAGCGTGATTTGCGCATCGCGGCCTGCCCGGCTATCCGTCCTTCCGGCATGATTCCTCCCGCCCCCCTCCGCCTCCGCATCGACATGGGCGCGCTCGCCGCGAACTGGCAGCAGCTGCGCGCGCTGGCAGGCGTGGACACGGGCGCGGCACTGAAGGCGAACGGCTACGGCCTCGGCGCGAAGGCCGTCGCGGACCGGCTCCACGCGGAAGGCTGCCGCACGGTCTACGTGTCGAACTGGCAGGAAGCCGCCGCGCTCGCCGGGCACCCGCCGGACCTCCGCGTGAAGGTGCTGCACGGCGTGGATGCCGCCGACCTCCCCGCCGCACTTTCCATCGACGCGGACCCCGTGCTGGTCAGCCCCGAGCAGGTGGCGCTGTGGCGCGCGCACGGCGCCGGGCGGCGCTGCGACGTCATGGTGGACACGGGCATGAACCGCCTCGGCTTCGAATGGCGCGGCTTCTGCACCGAGATGTTCGCGGGGCTCGATGTGGACACCGTTCACTCCCACCTCGCCTGCGCCGATACGCCGGAACACCCGCTGAACGCCGAGCAGCGCGACCGGTTCGCGAGCATCGCGTCCGCGCTGGGCGCGCGCAGCGCGCTCGCGAACACGGCGGGCATCCTGCTCGGGCGCGACTATGCGTTCGACCACGTCCGCCCCGGTATCGGCCTCTACGGCGGCATGGGGCTGCGGCAGGTGGCGTTCCCTGAGGCACGCGTCATCCAGTGCCGCGACGTGCCCGCCGGCGACCGGGCAGGATATGGCGCGACATGGACGGCGCAGCGCGACAGCCGCCTCGCCGTGCTCAACGTCGGCTACGCGGACGGATACCTTCGCGCCTTCTCCAACCGGGGCGCGGCGCTGGTGGACGGCAGGCGCGCGCCCGTCGTCGGGCGCGTTTCGATGGACATGATCATCATCGACGTCACGGACACGCCAGCGCCGGCGCCCGGCGACCGGGTGGACATCGCCTACGACCTTGCCGAGGCCGCGGCCCAGTCCGGGCTTTCCGAGTATGAGTTGCTGACCGGGCTCGGCGCCCGCTATGAGCGGGTCTACGCATGACAGACGCACTCATCGCCTTCTTCGCCCACCCGGGCCGCGCCACGCTCGGCGCGCTCGCCAGCATCGGCCGGGTCGCGCTGTTCACGCTGCGCGCGCTCGGCGCCGCGGTGCGTCCGCCCTATTATTTCGGCCGCCTCGTCGAGCAGATGCTGATCATCGGCTGGTTCTCGCTGCCGGTCGTGGGCCTCACCGCCGTGTTCACCGGCGCGGCGCTCGCGCAGCAGATCTTCGTGGGCGGCAGCCGCTTCAACGCCGAGAGCACCGTTCCCGCCGTCACCGTCATCGCCATCGTGCGCGAGCTCGGCCCGGTGCTCGGCGGGCTCATGGTGGCGGGCCGCGTCTCCTCGGCGATGGCGGCGGAACTCGGCACGATGCGCGTCACCGAGCAGATCGACGCGCTGACGACGCTCAGGACCGACCCCTTCCAGTACCTGATCGCGCCGCGCCTTGTCGCCGCGGTGATCGTGCTGCCGCTGCTCGTGCTCGTCTCGAACGCGCTCGGCGTGATGGGCGGCTTCCTGATCGGCACGCAGCGGCTCGGCTTCAACGTCACCTCCTACCTCGCCACGACGCGGCAGTACCTCGAATGGGACGACGTGTCGTCGAGCCTTGTGAAGGCGGCGGTGTTCGGCTTCATCATCGCCATGATGGGCTGCTACCACGGCTTCCGCAGCATGGGCGGCGCGGCGGGCGTCGGCCGCTCCACGACGAACGCAGTGGTCAGCGCCTTCGTGCTGATCCTTCTCGCCAACCTCATCATCACCGTGCTGGTGTTCGGCACATGACGGCAGGCGCACGCGGGGGCAGCATCGAGCTTGTCGGGGTCCGCAAGACGTTCGGGCCGAAGGTCGTGCTCGACCACATCGACCTCAACATCGCGCCGGGCGAATCGCTGGTCGTGATCGGCGGCTCGGGCACCGGCAAGTCGGTGATGCTGAAGTGCGTGCTCGGCATCCTGCCCATCGACGGCGGCACGATCCGCCTCGACGGCGTCGATTTCGCCGCCGCCTCGCGCGCCGAACGCACCGAACTCCGGAACCGCATCGGCATGTTGTTCCAGGGCGGCGCGCTGTTCGATTCGCTGCCCGTGTGGCGCAACATCACCTTCGGGCTGACACGCGGCCGCGCCACGAACGCGAAGGCGATGCACGCGAAGGCGGTCGAGCTGCTCGCGAAGGTCGGCCTCGACGCGCCGGTCGCGGATTTGAAGCCCTCCGAGCTTTCAGGCGGGATGCAGAAGCGCGTCGCGCTCGCCCGCGCCATCGCGGCGGAGCCCGAGATCATCTTCTTCGACGAGCCCACCACAGGTCTCGACCCGATCCGCGCCGACCAGATCAACCGGCTGATCCGCGGCCTCGTCACCGATCTCGGCGTCACCGCCGTCACCATCACGCACGACATGGCGAGCGTGCGCCGCATCGCCGACCGCGTCGCCATGCTGAAGGACGGCCGCATCCACTGGCAGGGCAAGGTCGCCGACCTCGAGAACAGCGGCAACGACTACGTCGACCGCTTCGTCCACGGCCGCGCCGACGACGGCGAGGCTGGCTAGACGGCGACCGTGGCCCTATATCGGCCGCGATGTCGGAACCACTCTACAACACCGCGATCCTGCGCCTCGCCGCGGCGATCCCGCACCAGACGCGCCTTGCAGAACCGCAGGGCACAAGCCGCAAGGTCTCGCCGATCTGCGGCAGCCGCGTCACCGCCGACGTCGGTCTCGACGGCGAAGGCCGCGTCGCGCTATTCGGGCAGGAGGTGCGCGCCTGCGCGCTCGGACAGGCCTCGGCCTCGATCCTCGGCGGCGGCGTCATAGGGAAGACAGCGATCGAGCTTCGCGGCGCACATGCTGCGCTCGCCGCATTCCTGAAAGGCGACGACGACGTGCCGGACGGCTGGCCGGACCTCGAGATCTTCCGCCCGGCGCAGGCCTACAAGGCGCGCCACC
>JACFNY010000251.1 GCA_019454625.1 Sphingomonadaceae bacterium | reverse complement strand
ACGTCGACATGCTCGCGCCCCGCGAGCGCCTGGATCGCCGCGGAGCCGGTGTCGCCCGAGGTCGCGCCGACGATGGTGAGATGCCGCCCCGCGCCTTTCAGGAAATGCTCGAACAGCAGGCCGAGGAGTTGCAGCGCCACGTCCTTGAAGGCCAGCGTCGGGCCGTGGAACAGCTCGAGCAGGAAGTGGCGTTCGTCGAGCTGCACGAGCGGCGTCACCGCCGCGTGGCTGAAACCCGCATAGGCCTCGTCGATCAGGCGCCTCAAATCGGCGTCCGCAATCGAATCGCCCGTGAAGCGGCGGCAGATCGCGAAGGCCGTGTCGGCGTAGCTGAGGCCCGACAGCGCGGCGATCTCGTCCTTCGAAAGGACCGGCCACTCTTCCGGCACGTAGAGGCCGCCGTCCGACGCGAGACCGGCGAGCGTGACGCCCCGAAAATCGAGTGCGGGTGCCCCCCCGCGCGTGCTGATGTACCGCATGACCGCGCGGGCTTATCGGGAAGCGGCGGGCATCGCAACATATAGCGCACAAACCGGCGCTATTCCCGATCGGCATGGCCCGTGAAACGGAAAATATGGGCGGGCGCGGGCTCACGGCTCTCAAATGGGCCGAGCGGAGGGGAGGAGAGCGGATTTGGAGCGCGGCAAACCCCGGATGTGCATCGTCAACCCGGCGCTGGTGGAAGACATCGCACCCCTTGCGGGGTCGCAGAGCAAGATCATGCGCCGCGCCGGCATCAGCTGGAACAGCTGGATCAAGGTGTCGGCGGGCCTGCCGATCCGCGTTTCGGTCGGCCGCCGCCTCAAGGAGCGCATCCTCCAGCGCGCGCACGAGAGCGACGGCCTGCGCCGCAAGTTCCCGGCCTTCCTGCGCCCCGCCGCGCCCGCGATTGCGGCGGACCTTATCCACCTGCCGCCGATCCGCTCGATCCGGCGTGCGCGGCAACTGCGCGCCCGGCGTTATCCCGCCGCGCGCGGGGACGCCGCCGCGTTTTCCTGAGGCCGGCCCGCAGGGGAACCTTCCGTCCGCTCCGGGATTGTGCCCCCGGAAGGGAAACATGGGCGAGCGCTATCCGGACGGTATCGAGGAACAGCACGTCGGCATCCATCGCTGGCATCGCAGCGCCAGTCCGCTGTCCTTCCTCGTCCTTGCCGCCGTCATCCTGATCGCGGTTTCGGGCGCGCTCGGCGGCTTTCCGAACCCGTCGCGGAGCGCGGACGCGCCGAAGGCGCGCCTGACGCTGGAAGCCCCCGAAATCGCCCGCAGCGGCATGGTCTTCGAGATGCGCCTGCGCGTCGACGCCGCGGACACCATCGCCCGCCCCGTCGTCGCCGTTTCCCCCGGCTACTGGCACGAACTGACGATCAACACGATGATCCCGGCCGCGTCCGACGAAGCCTACGGGAACGGCGGCTACCGCTTCGAATACGCGCCGCTGGCGGCGGGGAGCACGCTTCTCGTCAAGGTGGACGGGCAGATCAACCCGGCGCTCGTCGGCGGCACGGCGGGCCGCATCACGCTGTTCGACGGCGAGACGCCGCTCGTCTCGCTCCCCGCCCGCATGGAGGTGCGCCCCTGATGGACATCGTGCTGCGCGCCTCGGCGGTCTTCGTCATCCTCTACCTGCTGCTGCGCCTGCTCGGGAAGCGCGAGCTCGGCCAGCTGACGCCGTTCGAGCTGCTGGTGATGATCGTGATGGGCGATCTCATCCAGCAGGGCGTCACGCACAACGACTTCAGCCTCACCGGCGCGCTGCTCGCCGTCGCCACCTTCGGCTTCCTCGCGCTGCTGCTCAGCTGGATCACCTATTTGTTTCCCGCGATGGAGCGCCTGCTCGACGGCAAGCCGCGCGTCGTCGTCCGCGGCGGCACGATCATCGCCGACAACCTGCGGCGCGACCGCGTGACCCGCGCCGAGCTCGAATCGGAAATGCGCCTCGCAGGCATCGCCTCGCTGAGGGACGTGGCGTGGGCGATCATCGAGCCGCAGGGCAAGATCAGCTTCATCAAGGCCGAAGGCGGCGCTGCGGAGCAGCAGGACCGCGGCGATCCCGTCTAGGCGGAGAAACGGACCTCGACGGGCGCGGTGCCTGCGATTTCGGCGACCACCGTCTCGCCCGGCAGGATCGGGCCGACGCCCGCGGGCGTGCCCGTGAACACGAGATCGCCGGGGGCGAGCGCCACGTAGGCGGAGAGCTTCGAAATCACCTCGGCGACGTTCCAGATCATCTGCGACAGGTCGCCGTCCTGACGGCGTTCGCCGTTCACGCGGAGCGTGATCGCGCCGGATGCGGGCGGCGCGTCCGGCGTCAGCGCGCCGACCGGCGCGGAACGGTCGAAGCCCTTCGCCATGTCCCACGGGCGGCCCTTCTGCTTCGCCTCCGCCTGGAGGTCGCGGCGGGTGAGGTCGATGCCGACGGCATGGCCGAAGATCAGGCCCTCCGCATCGGCGACCGGCACGTCGCTGCCGCCCGCGCCGAGCGCCACCACCAGCTCGACCTCGTGGTGCAGGTTACCGGTCCGGCTCGGAAACGGCAGCACCGCGCCGCTCTCGACGACCGCATCGGCGGGCTTCGAAAAGAAGAACGGCTGCTCGCGGTCGGGGTTCGATCCCATCTCGCGCGCATGGTCGGCATAGTTCTGGCCGACGCAGAAGATGCGCCGCACCGGAAAGCGCTCCGCGCGGCCCGCGATCGCGATCGTCGGCACCCCGACCTTCGGTACGTCCATCATTTCCCCCGGCTCAGACGCAGGACATAGACCGCATAGATGATGCCGAGCGTGGCCGCAAAGGCGAACCACTGTACGGCATAGGCCATGTGGTTGTTGGAGATGGTCTCGGGCGATGGCGGCGCGAGACGCAGAAGCGGCGCCGGCGGGGTTTCGAGAACCAGCACGTAGCGCGGGCCCTTGCCGCTGCTGCGGACGAGCGTTCCCGTCATTTCGGTGGGCCGCGCCGGCGGCCAGTAGGGATTCATCAGCGTCCAGCCGTCGGGCCGGTCCGACCAGCCCGTCTCCACCCACAGGTCGCCGCCCGCCGCGCGGCAGAGCAGCACGGTGGAAAACCCCGCGCGGCCGTCGACGCTTTTGCCGCTGCGCCCGTTCGGAAGCTGGTCCGGGCAATCGACGTCGAGGCGGATGCGGCGGAACTCCATGTCGTCGGTCAGCCGCTCCGGGCGATCGAGCGCGGGCATGTCGGCGCGCGCTTCCAGCCGCGCGAGCAGATCGGTTTTCCAGTCCGCGCGGTGCAGCTGCCAGAAGCCGAGGCCGATCATCACCGGCACCATCGCGGCGACCATCAGCGTCGGCAGGAGCGGCAGGCGCATCAGCGGTCGGTCTTGTCGCTGAGCCGCCCCTCCGCCGCCTCGTTCCGGAATTCGAGCGCGAGCAGGATCGCTTTCCCCACACGCAAACCCCAGACGGTGAGTACGACGAGGATCGGCGGCCACAGCAGCGCATGGACCCACCACGGCGGATGCACGCCGAACTCCAGCCACATGGCGAGGCCGACGACGAGGAAACCGAGCAGGAAGATCAGGAACGCCGCCGGACCGTCGCCGACATTGAAGCCTGCGATGTCGAGCCCGCACGCCGGGCAGCGATCCGTGAATTCAAGGAGATTGCGGTAGAGCTTGCCCTTGCCGCAGCGCGGACAGTGCCCTTTGAGCGCGGCCCGGACCGGGTCGACAGCGCCGACGCCGTCCGGGCCGGACGTCATCAATGCCCCG
>JACFNY010000250.1 GCA_019454625.1 Sphingomonadaceae bacterium | reverse complement strand
ATCGCGCCCGAGGCCCCGGAAACCGCCGAGTTCTCGCGGCTGGCGGCGGCGGTGGAACGCAAGCTCGCCCGGCCGGCGCGGTCGCGAAAGGCCTGACCGCCGCCCGATGCCCACCATAGAGATTGCGGACGGGCCGCTGAAGGGATGGCGCCGCTGGCGCGAAATGGACGAGGACGGGTTCCAGTGCCTCGTCGGGCCGGTCTATTTCCGGGACCGCGCGGACGGCGGCGTCGAGTGCCGCTCGCCGACCGAAGCCAAGCACCGTAACAATCAGGGGCGTCTTCACGGCGGCTACGTGATGTCGTTCATCGACATGGCGCTGTTCGCGATCGCCGCCCCCGCGCTCACAGCGCACCGCGCGGTCACGCTGACCTGCAACACGGAGTTCCTCGGCGCGGGCGTGCCGGGCGAGGATATATACGCGACGGGCGAGATCACGCGGGAGACCGGCAAGCTCCTCTTCCTGCGCGGTCTCGTGATGCAGAACGGCCCGATCGCCTCGTTTTCCGGCGTGCTGAGGAAAGTGACGCCGCGTTGAGCGTCGTCGAGGCGTACCGCGCGCTCATTGCGGCGAACGAACTGAAGGCCGACCCGGACCAGGCCGCGGCGGCCCAGCGGCTCGGAAGGCTGGAAGCAGAGCTTCGCGCGGGCCGACCGAAGGCCGGGCTGCTCTCCCGTCTGTTCGGCAAGGCGGAGGCCGTGCCGCCGCGCGGCATCTACATGTGGGGCGCGGTCGGGCGCGGCAAGTCGATGTTGATGGATCTCTTCTACGAGGCTGCGCCCGCGGTCCCCAAGCGCCGCGTGCATTTCCACGCCTTCATGCTGGAGGTCCACGCCGCGCTGCACGCATGGCGCGAGCAGAACGTCGACGACCCGATCCTGCGCGTCGCGGAGGACATCGCAAAGGGCGTGCGCCTGCTCGCCTTCGACGAGCTTCAGGTGACGAACGTCGCCGACGCCATGATCCTGTCGCGGCTGTTCACGGCGATCTTCGAGCGCGGCGTCACCGTGGTCGCGACCTCGAACCGGCCGCCGCGCGACCTCTACAAGAACGGCCTCAGCCGCGAGCTGTTCGTGCCCTTCATCGACCTCATCGAGCGTGAGCTGGACGTCGTCGGCCTGAACGGCCCCACCGACTATCGTCTAGACCGACTGGCGGGGATGCCGACCTATTATGTGCCGAACGGCCCGGAGGCGACCGCCGCGCTTTCAGAGGCCTTTTTCCGCCTCACCGATTACCCCCCCGAGGACCGTGCGCACGTGCCGGCCGAGACGATCGAGGTGGGCGGCGGGCGGACATTGTTCGTGCCCAAGTCGCTGAAGGGCGTCGCCGTCTTCTCGTTCCGGCGGCTGTGCGGGGAGGCGCGGGGTGCGGCGGATTACCTTGCGGTCGCGCAGCGCTATCACACGGTCATCATCGTCGGCGTGCCGAAGATGGGGCCGGAGAAGCGCAACGAGGCGACGCGCTTCGTGGCGCTGATCGACGCCTTGTACGAGTATCGCGTCAAGCTGCTGATGGCGGCGGACGCCCCGCCCGCCGAGCTCTACCCGGCAGGCGACTACGCTTTCGAGTTCGAGCGCACCGTCTCGCGCCTGATGGAGATGCAGTCGGCGGACTACATGGCGGAAGGCCACGGCGTTCGCGCCGCCTGACGGGCCCGGTCATTTGCTGCATCGCACACTGTGATCTGGAAATTGCACCGTGGAGATTTTTACGGACGGTTGCAGCCGCGCGAATCAGGGGCTATCGGGATCGCGTTTTCGCCGGTCGTCCGGCCGGTGTTCCACGCATCGCCCTCAATGAGAGAGACCCATGGCACGCAATAAAATTGCTCTGATCGGCGCCGGGATGATCGGCGGCACGCTCGCACATCTCGTCGGAATGAAGGAACTGGGCGATGTCGTCCTGTTCGACATCGCGGAGGGTATGCCGAAGGGCAAGGCGCTCGATCTCGCGCAGTCCGCCCCGGTCGAGGGCTTCGACGCGCGCCTCAAGGGCACCAGCGACTATGCCGACATCGCGGGCGCGGACGTCTGCATCGTCACCGCCGGCGTGCCGCGCAAGCCCGGCATGAGCCGCGACGACCTGCTCGGCATCAACCTGAAAGTTATGAAGGCCGTGGGCGAGGGCATCAAGGAGCACGCGCCGAACGCCTTCGTGATCTGCATCACCAACCCGCTCGATGCGATGGTCTGGGCGCTGCGCGAGTTCTCGGGCCTCCCGGCAAACAAGGTCGTCGGCATGGCGGGCGTGCTCGATTCGGCGCGCTTCCGCCACTTCCTCGCCGAGGAATTCAACGTCTCGGTCGAGGACGTCACCGCCTTCGTGCTCGGCGGCCACGGCGACACGATGGTGCCGGTGGTCGAATATTCGACCGTCGCGGGCATCCCGGTGCCGGACCTCATCAAGATGGGCTGGTCCACGCAGGAGAAGATCGACGCAATCGTGGCCCGCACCCGTTCGGGCGGCGGCGAAATCGTCGGCCTGCTCGGCAACGGCTCGGCCTACTACGCGCCCGCGTCCTCGGCGATCGCGATGGCCGACTCCTACCTCAAGGACAAGCGGCGGCTCCTCCCGTGCGCGGCGTTCCTTTCGGGCGAGTACGGCGTCAAGGACCTCTACGTCGGCGTGCCGATCATCATCGGTGCGAACGGCGTCGAGAAGATCGTCGAGATCAAGCTGAACGACGAGGCCAAGGCTAACTTCGACAAGTCGGTGAACGCGGTGAAGGAACTGATGGACGCCTGCCGAAACCTCGACGGCTCGCTGAAGTAAGGAGCGCACATGAATATCCACGAGTATCAGGCCAAGCAACTGCTGGCCAAGTTCGGCGCGCCGATTTCCGCGGGTTTCCCGGCTTTCACGGCCGACGAGGCCGAAGCGGCGGCGAAGCAGCTTCCCGGACCCGTCTATGTCGTGAAGTCGCAGATTCACGCGGGCGGACGCGGCAAGGGCCGCTTCAACGGCCTCGGCGCGGACGCCAAGGGCGGTGTGCGCGTCGTGAAGTCGGTTGAAGAGGTGAAGGCGAACGCTGCCGAGATGCTCGGCCGCGTGCTGGTGACGCACCAGACGGGCGAGGCGGGCAAGCAGGTGAACCGCCTCTACATCGAGGCGGGCGCACCGATCGCCAAGGAATACTACCTCTCGCTGCTCGTGGACCGCGCCGTCGGCCGCGTCGCCTTCGTGGTCTCCACCGAAGGCGGCATGGACATCGAGGAAGTCGCCGAGCACACGCCCGAGAAGATCCACACCATCCGTATCGACCCGGCCTCGGGCTTCATGCCGCACCACGGCCGCGGCATCGCGGCGGCGCTGAAGCTGGAAGGCGACCTCGCCAAGCAGGCGGCGAAGCTCGCGCAGCAGCTCTACACGGCGTTCAAGGCGACCGATGCCTCGCTGCTCGAGATCAACCCGCTCGTCGAGACGACGGACGGCAAGCTGCTCGTGCTCGACGCCAAGATGGGCTTCGACGGCAACGCGCTGTTCCGCCACCCGGACATCCTCGAACTGCGCGACCTCACCGAAGAGGACGCGATGGAGATCGAGGCGTCGAAGTACGACCTCGCCTACGTGAAGCTCGACGGCAACATCGGCTGCATGGTGAACGGCGCGGGCCTCGCCATGGCGACGATGGACATCATCAAGCTGAATGGTGCGGAGCCCGCCAACTTCCTCGACGTCGGCGGCGGCGCCACCAAGGAGAAGGTGACGGCGGCGTTCAAGATCATCACCGCCGACCCGAACGTGAA
>JACFNY010000249.1:3445-3779 GCA_019454625.1 Sphingomonadaceae bacterium | reverse complement strand
CTGACGATCCACGATGTCCGCACCCGCCACGTGCGCGAAGTCGCGCACGCGCCGCAGCAGCCGCCCGGCGATGCGCGGCGTGCCGCGCGCCCGCCCGGCGATCTCGCGCGCGCCTTCGGGCGACAGCGCCATACCGAGCAGCCCGGCGGCGCGCGTCACCACCTGCTCGAGCTCGGAAACCGTATAGAAATTGAGCCGCACCGGAATACCGAAACGGTCGCGCAGCGGCGTCGTGATCAGCCCCGAGCGCGTCGTCGCGCCGACGAGCGTGAACGGCGGCAGGTCGATCCGCACCGAGCGCGCCGACGGCCCCTCGCCGATCATGATGTCGAGC
>JACFNY010000249.1:0-3435 GCA_019454625.1 Sphingomonadaceae bacterium | reverse complement strand
TTTCCTCGACCACCGGCGACAGGCGGTGGATCTCGTCGATGAACAGCACGTCGTTGGGTTCGAGGTTGGTGAGCAGCGCCGCGAGGTCGCCCGCCTTCGCGATCACCGGCCCCGACGTGGACCGGAACCCCACCCCCAGCTCGCGCGCGATGATCTGCGCCAGCGTCGTCTTGCCGAGGCCCGGCGGCCCGAAGAACAGCACATGGTCCATCGCCTCGCCGCGCTGCTTCGCGGCGGAAATGAACACGCGCAGATTCTCCCGCGCCGCCGCCTGCCCGACGAACTCTTCCAGCCGCTTCGGCCTGAGCGCGGCGTCCACGTCCTCGCTGCGGCGTTCGCCGGTCATGAAGCGCTGGTCGTCGGGTTGCGTGGCCATCGGCAGACCCTACCGCGCCGCCTTCTTGAGCGCCAGCCGCACCACGGTCCCGACATCGGCGCTCTCGCCCGCCTCTTCAATGGCAGCGGAAACGACGCGGTTCGCCTCCGCAGGCTTGTAGCCGAGATTGGCGAGCGCCGAGAGAGCATCCGCCGCGATGCCGCCCGCAGGCGCGGATGGCGCAAACCCGCCGACCGGAATCGTCGCCCCGGCGATGCCGCCCGCCTTGTCCTTGAGCTCGTTGACGATACGCTCGGCGAGCTTGGGGCCGACGCCGCTCGCGCGGCCCACCATCGTCTTGTCGCGGTTGGCGATGGCGGCGTGCAGTTCGTCCGTCGAGAGCACCGACAGGATCGCGAGCGCGACCTTCGCACCGACGCCCTGCACAGTCTGGAGCAGACGGAACCAGTCGCGCTCGCGCTCGCTCGCGAAGCCGAAAAGCTGGATCGCGTCCTCACGCACGTGCGTCTCGATGTGGAGCGTCACCGGCGTACCCGCGCCGCCGAGGTTGGCGAGCGTCTTCGCCGAGGTCGAGACGAGATAGCCGACGCCGTTCACGTCGATCACCGCATGGTCCGCGCTCACCGAATCGAGCAGGCCCTTCAGCTTGGCGATCATCGTCCATATCCCCCGAGCGCCTTTGCACTCGCCAGATGATGCGCGTGGCAGACGGCGACGGCAAGCGCGTCGGCCGCGTCGGCACTCGCGATCTTCACGCCGGGCATCAGCCGCTCGACCATCGCGCGCACCTGCGCCTTCTCCGCCGCGCCCGTGCCGACCAGCGCCTTCTTGACGAGCCGGGTCGCGTACTCCGCAACCTCCAGCCCCGAACCCGCGAGCGCCGCCAATACCGCGCCGCGCGCCTGCCCGAGCTTCAGCGTCGATTGCGGGTTCTTGTTCACGAACACCTCCTCGGCCGCCGCCGTCTCCGCGCCGCTTTCCGCCACCACACCCGCGACCCCCGTGTAGAGCGCCGAGAGCCGCGCGGCGAGCGGCGCGTCCGCGGGAATGCGGAGCGTACCGTGCGCGATGTGCGAGATGCGGTTGCCATCGGCCCGGATCACGCCCCAGCCGGTGGCGTTCAGCCCCGGATCGACGCCGAGGATGATCAGGCCAGCTTCTCCATGATCTCGTCGGAAACTTCGTAATTGCCCGATACGGTCTGCACGTCGTCGTCGTCGTCGAGCGCGTCGATCAGCTTGAGGAGCGAACCGGCGTCGGCTTCCGCCACCGACACCATCGTCTGCGGCCGCCACGCGAGCTTCGCCGCCTCCGGCTCACCGAGCACGGCTTCGAGCGCCTTCGCGACCTCATGCAGCGCATCCTGCGCGGTCCATACCTCGTGGCCGTCCGCGTCGGACTGCACGTCCTCCGCGCCCGCTTCGAGCGCCGCCTCGAACACCTTGTCGGCGTCCCCCGCGCCAGCGGGATATTCGATGAGGCCCATGCGGTCGAAGCCGTGGCTCACCGAGCCCGACGCGCCGAGGTTGCCGCCGTTCTTCGAGAAGATGGTGCGGACGTTCGTCGCGGTGCGGTTGCGGTTGTCGGTCAGCGCCTCGACGATCAGCGACACGCCGCCGGGGCCGAAGCCCTCGTAGCGGATCTCCTCGTAGTTCTCGACGTCGCCGCCGCTCGCCTTGTCGATGGCGCGCTGGATATTGTCCTTGGGCATGGACTGCGCCTTCGCCGCCAGCACGGCGGCGCGCAGGCGCGGGTTCATGTCCGGATCGGGCGTGCCCATCTTGGCCGCGACGGTGATCTCGCGGGAGAGCTTGGAAAACATCGCCGAGCGCTTTTTGTCCTGCGCGCCCTTGCGGTGCATGATGTTCTTGAATTTGGAATGGCCTGCCATGTGCCTCGTTCGTGCCGGTTTCGAGAGTGTGGCAGGTCTTTACGCGAGCGCGCCCGCTGCTGGCAATGTTCAGGAAACGGTGACGGCGGTTCCCGAGGCCGAGACCATCAGCATCGAGCCGCCCTGCCCGAGCACCTCGTAGTCGAGGTCGATGCCGACGACGGCGTTTGCACCCAGCCTGCGCGCCTCTTCCGCAAGCTCGGCGAGCGCCTGCTGGCGCGCATCGCGCAACACGGTTTCATAGGAGCCCGCGCGCCCCCCGACGATGTCGCGGATGCCCGCGAACAGGTCGCGGAAGATGTTGGCGCCGAGGATCGCCTCGCCGGTGACGACGCCGTGGTACTTCGTCGCCGGGCGGCCTTCGACGGTGGGGGTGGTCGTGAGGATCATCACATCTCTCCCAGTGCGCGGCGCAGCATGACGACGGCGAGATGCGCGCGGTATTCGGCGCCGGCGTGGATGTCGGAATTGAGGTCGTCCGGGGAGAGCGCCGGGATCGCGCGTCCAGCGTCGATCGCGGCCTCGGCCTCGCGCCAGCGGAACACGCCGGGTCCGGCCCCGGTGACGGCGACACGCGCACCTTCCGGGAAGCGCGCCGCGAACACGCCGACGAGCGCGTAGCGCGATGCCGGGTGGGCGAATTTCGCGTAGGCGGCCGCCTGCGGCTCGCGGAAACCGATGCGGGTGATGATCTCGGCGTCTTCGAGCGCGGTCGCGAACATACCGAGGAAGAAATCGTCCGCCGCGTGGGACCCGCGGTCCGTCTCGATCACGGCGTCGAGCGCCAGCACCGCCGCCGGATAGTCCGCCGCCGGGTCGTTGTTGGCGACACTGCCGCCGAGCGTGCCGCGCTCACGCACCTGCGGATCGCCGATGCCGCCCGCGAGCCGCGCGAGCGCCGGCACCGGCGCGTCCACCGCGACGTCGGCATGGCGCGTCATCGCGCCGATCCAGACGCGGCCGTCCGCGCGCGTCATGCCGAAGAGGCCGGGAACACGGGCAAGGTCGACGAGCGCATCGGGCGCGCGCAGCCGCGACTTCATCGCCGGGATCAGCGTGTGCCCCCCCGCGAGACAGGCAACGTCGCCGCCGGTGCCGAGCAGCGCCGTCGCTTCGGCAAGGCTCGCGGGGCGATGATAGCCGGTCACAGCGCCGCCGCCCCCGCGCGGATCGCCTTCACGATGTTTGTGTAGCCCGTGCAGCGGCA
>JACFNY010000248.1:2735-3780 GCA_019454625.1 Sphingomonadaceae bacterium | reverse complement strand
TGCACGGGTCCGACAGCCTCGAGAACGCCAGGATCGAGATCGACTTCTTCTTCAAGCCCGAAGAGATCGTCGGCTAAGGCCGGAACTGTCGAGGCGAGCGGCGGCATCGCCTGCCCGCCACGCTTTCGCGGCGGATAAAGGTCAGTCCCTCGCCACGCGGAAACCCGCGCGCCCGCCGCGGCCGGCGGCGGCGGGCTTGAAGCGTGCGGCTACGCGCAGCGCCTGGGGCCCGAAGCCCCACGACCCGCCGCGCATCACGCGCAGGGCGCAGTCCCCGCTTTCCCATGCCCTGCCGTCGTCGGGCGCGCCCTCATAACCGGCGTTCCAGCAGTCCTGCGTCCACTCCACCACGTTCCCGGCCATGTCGTACAGGCCGAAGCCGTTGGCTGGGTAGCTGCCCGCCGGCGCCGTGAAGACATGGCCGTCGCTGCACGAAGCGGTGGCGAAGTTGTCGAAGCGCGATTTCAGGTCGGCATCGGCGTAATTGGCGTGGCCGCAGCCTCCGTCCGGGTCCGTGCCCCAAGGCCAGGGCGTCGTCGTTCCCGCGCGGTTGGCGTATTCGAACTCGCTCTCGGTCGGCAGCCGATAGGCTCGGCCGGTTTCCTGTCGCAGCCACGCCACGTAGGCCTGCGCGTCGTTCCAGCTCACGCACGCCACCGGGTGACGATCGTCCTGCGCCATGCCTGCATCGCGCCAGTCCGTGCCTGCCGACCAGCCGAACGTGGCACCGCCGCTATGGGTGAAACAGCCTTCGGCATCACCTTGGCCATGCACCGCCACGTTGCGTTCAGCATCGGTGCGATAGCCCGTCGCCTCCACGAACTTGCGGTACTCGCCGCGCGTCACTTCATGCTTGCCAAGTGCGAACGGTGCGACGCTTACCTCGCGCAGCGGCCCTTCGTCGTCGCTGCGGCCGCTCTCATCGGCCGGGCTCCCTTGCACGAAGCGGCCGCCGGACAATGCTATCATCGCCGGTCCCTTACCGCCGGACCCGAGCGGGTCGCGAAACGCTTGGTCACCAGCCGCGGACGGGAGCGCTGCTTCT
>JACFNY010000248.1:0-2725 GCA_019454625.1 Sphingomonadaceae bacterium | reverse complement strand
AGGTCACGAGCAGCAGTGCCGTCGCAAGCGTGGGTCGGATCGGGTTCGGTCTCGTCGGCATTCACTGGACCAAGGTTTGAGGCTTCCACAACCTGTCGAGTTCGGCGAGGCCGTCCCCCGTAGCGGCCTCGCGTCGTAGCATCCCGCGAAGCTTGACCGTGCGGCCGAGCACGACGCGCGGCTCGATGCGGTAGGCGACGTCGTAGATCGCCGTCTCGACGCGGGTTCCGTCCGCGCCCACGCAGCGGCTGCTGATCGCCACCGGCACGCGGCCCTCCCGCACGTCCTTGCCGATCGCCTTCAGCAGCGGCTTTTCGAACCACGCCGTTTCGATGCGGTGTTCCAGAACGGTCGATTGCGGTTCGACGCCGAGCGCGCTCGGGAAACGGAATTCCGTGCCTTGCAGCGCGCAGTCCGCTGCCTTGAATTCAAGGCCGGAGCCGCCGCCGCTGACGGCGATCAGGCCGATCTCGTGTTTTGGTACGGGCGCGCCCGCGCGTTCGGTCCGCTCTATTTCCGCGTCCTTGCGGCCGATATAGTTGTTGAGCAGCGTCAGCGCCGAGACGACGAGCGCGAGTATGGCGATCATCTCGCCGAGCGACAGGCGTCGGCGGTATTTCCCGTGCGTTTCCGCCGGATCAGAAGACATCGGCGAGTTTCCTCGGCGCGGACAGGCGCCAGCTTTTCACCAGCCAGTCGTTCACATGCTCCCAGTCCGGCGCGCCTTGGTCGAGGCGGATGCCGATCCAGCCGTAGGGGCCGAGATAGGGCGGGCGGTAGTAAAGGTCGGGGTCGGCTTCGATGAGCATGGCCTGCTCTTCGAGGCCGCTCGTCTTCACCAGCAGCGCGGTGATGCCGCAGCCGTGGTGGTCGTCGCTGAAATAGGCGAAGAACTTGCCCTTCTCCACGTAGAAGCCGGGCGCGCCGTGCGACAGCTTCTCGGCGGCGGCGGGCAGGGCAAGCGCCCGCCGCCGCACGTTTTCAAGCAGGATTTCCGGATCGGAGGACATCGGCGGCACATTTCGCAAGCGCTGCGGGGTACAGGCGATGTTCCTCTTTCAGAACGCGCTCTGCAAGCGTTTCCGGCGTGTCGCGGGCAAGGATCGGCACGCGCGCCTGCGCCACCACGGGGCCGTCGTCGAGTTCCGGCGTCACGATGTGCACCGAACAGCCCGCTTCGCCGTCCCCGGCCGCGATCGCGCGGGCGTGCGTGTCGAGACCCTTGTACTTGGGCAGCAGCGACGGATGGATGTTGAGGATGCGTCCCGCCCAGCTTTCCACGAACTCCGGCGACAGCAGCCGCATGTAGCCCGCGAGCGCGATCATCTGCACGTTCGCCGCGCGCATCGCCGCGTCGACCAGCCTGTCGAACTCGGCGCGCTTCATGCCGCGATGATCGTGTGCCCAAACCGCCACGCCGCGTTCGTCCGCGAAGGCGAGGCCGGGGGCTTCCGGGTTGTTGGAGGCGACGAGCACCACCTCGTAGGGGCAATCGGGCGCCTCGGCGGCGGCAAGGATGGAGGCCATGTTGCTGCCGCGCCCGGAGATCATCACCCCGACGCGGAGTTTAGGCGACATGCACGGCTTCCCACGCCTCGCGGCTGCCCCACGTCTCCGCGTCGCCGGTGACGGTGCAGCCGGTCTCGCCTTCGTCGATCGCGCCGATGACGTATGCGGTTTCTCCCGCGGCGGCGAGCGCGCCGAGCGTGGCTTCAACGTTGGCCGGAGCCGCGACGACGACCATGCCGATGCCGCAGTTGAACGTGCGCGCCATTTCCGCCGCGGCGATATGGCCTTCGTGCTGGAGCCATGCGAACGCCGGGGGCAGCGCCCACGCGCCCGTGTCGATGCGGGCGTGCGCCCCCTTCGGCAGCACGCGCGGCACGTTCTCGAGGAGGCCGCCGCCGGTGATGTGCGCGAGCGCCTTGATGCGGCCCGCGCGGATTTCCGGGAGCAGCGGCTTCACGTAGATGCGCGTCGGCGCGAGCAGCGCCTCGCCGAGCGTCCGGCCCGCGTCGAACGGGGCAGGGGCGTCGAGCCCGTGGCCCTTGTCCGCCACGATACGGCGCACGAGCGAGTAGCCGTTCGAATGGAAACCGGAAGAGGCGATGCCGAGCAGCACGTCGCCGTGCGCGACATGCTCGCCGGTGAGCTGCTGCCCGCGCTCGACCGCGCCGACGGAGAAGCCCGCGAGGTCGTAGTCGCCTGCGCCGTACATGCCCGGCATCTCGGCGGTCTCGCCGCCGATGAGCGCGCAGCCCGCGATGCGGCAGCCTTCGGCGATGCCTGCGACGACGGCGGAGGCGACACCCTGCTCCAGCTTGCCTGTCGCGAAATAGTCGAGGAAAAACAACGGTTCGGCACCCTGAACGACGAGGTCGTTCACGCACATGGCGACGAGGTCGATGCCCACCGTGTCGTGCCTGCCGGTGTCGATGGCGAGTTTCAGCTTGGTGCCGACGCCGTCCGTCGCCGCGACCAGCAGCGGGTCGTTGAAGCCCGCCGCCCTGGGATCGAAGAACGCGCCGAAGCCGCCGATCTCGGCGTCCGCGCCGGGGCGCGCCGTCGCCTTCACCAGCGCGGAGATGGCTTTCACGAAGGTGTTTCCGGCCGCGATGGAGACGCCCGCGTCGGCGTAGCTGTAGGATTTGCCCGTCATGGCGCCCGGCCATAGCGCCGAAGCGCGAAATATTCGACTCCCAATTCGCGCCGCGTTTGGCATAGA
>JACFNY010000247.1 GCA_019454625.1 Sphingomonadaceae bacterium | reverse complement strand
TATTTCGGAAGGACCTGCCGCCATGCCGTCACCGCCACCGAGGCGAACAGCCCGGCGAGCGCGTAGGGATCGTCCGCCGCGTACTGGATCGCGGCCTTGCGGTCCTCGCAGTCGATGATGAGCAGCGATCCGATCGGCTTCCCCTCCTCGTCGAGCAGCGGCCCGGCGACGAGGATGCGGTCGCGCGCGCGATCCAGATGTTCGAGATGCGCGGGACGGGTCGCGGTGCGCAGGTCGCCGCTGGCGGGCTTGTCGATGCAGTGGATCGCGAAAAGAGCCATGAGCCCCGTCTAGAACGGAAAGACCGATGATGAAAGAGCGGTTTGCGCGCGGTCTGCGCAGCGAGACTTTCGGGGTACACTGCGCTATGCCGAGGCATCAGCGAGACGTGCGGGGGGCCGCGGTGCCGCAATGGCTTGAGGCAGGACTGTGGGGATTCGGCAGCGGCTGCGCGCTGCTGCTGGGCGCCGCGTTCGCCACGCTCCGCCGCCCGTCGCAGCGGCTGATCGCCATGGTGATGGCGTTCGGATCGGGCGTGCTCATCTCCGCCGTCGCCTTCGACCTGATGGACGAGGCCTACGCGCAGGGCGGCTTCGACGCCGCCGCCGCGGGCTTCCTCGCGGGCGCGCTGATCTACACCGCCGCCAACATCGCGATCTCCCGCCGGGGCGCGAAGCACCGCAAGCGATCGGGCTACAACCCCGACGAGAGCCAGACGCCGGCCGCCGGGAGCGGCGGGCTCGCCATCGCGGTCGGGGCGCTGCTCGACGGCATCCCGGAATCGATCGCGATCGGCGTCAGCCTGCTCGACGGCACGGGCGTCAGCCTCGTGATGGTCGCCGCGGTGTTCCTCTCGAACGTGCCGGAAGGGCTTTCGAGCGCCGCCGGGATGCGCGCGGCGGGGCGCGGCCCGGCCTACATCTTCGGCGTGTGGGGCGGCATCGCGCTCGCCTCGGGACTCGCCGCGCTGCTCGGCAACCTGCTGCTCGCAGGCGCGGACCCGAACGTGCTCGCCGCGACGACGGCGGTCGCGGCGGGCGGCATCCTCGCCATGCTCGTCGACACGATGATCCCCGAGGCCACCGAGGAAACGCCCGAGTTCGCGGGGCTGATCGCAGTGACGGGCTTCCTGTTCGCCTTCGTGCTCTCGAAGCTCGGCGGCGGATGAGCGCGGTTGACGCAGCGCGCTTCGTCCCCTATAGGCGCGCTCTTTCAAGCCACGGCTGAAACTCAAGAGATTCGAGGACGAAGAGCATGTCGCGCGTTTGCGAACTGACCGGCAAGGGCCGCCAAGTGGGTCACAACGTGTCCCACGCCAACAACAAGACCAAGCGGGTGTTCCTGCCGAACCTCCAGAACGTGTCGCTGATTTCCGACGCGCTCGGCCGTTCGGTGCGCCTCAAGGTCTCGACGCACGGCCTGCGCTCCGTGGAGCACAACGGCGGCCTCGACAACTGGCTGCTGAAGACCCGCGACGAGAAGCTGAGCCTGCGCGCGCGCCGCCTGAAGCGCGACATCAAGAAGAAGCTGACCGCCGCCGCCTGAGCGGGTTCGCTGACCAATACGGAAGGGCCGGTGGAGACGATCCGCCGGCCCTTCTGCTATTCGGCTCCTACGGGAGCAGCTCGAACTTCAGCAGCAGCGTGCGCTGCGCGGCGTTGAAGTTGTCGTCGCTGACGAGGTAGACGAACACCCGCCCGCCCTCGCGGCGGATGTCGATCCCCTCCATGTTGTCGATGCTCGCGGGCGGCCGCAGGCGCGCGATCTCGCGGCCCTGCACGGTGGCGCCTTCCCGGATCTCCGCGAGCGGCACCTCGACCAGCGCCATCGCGACGCCGGTGAGCGGGGAGAAGGCGCGGTTGAGGACGATAAGCCGTTCGTCGTCGAGCAGCGCGGCATCCGTCGGCGAGAAATCCGCGGGCGGGCGGTAGCGGAACTGCAAGTTGGCGCGCGTGCCGTCCGGCCGCTTCACCGCGCCGATGGCGACGGCGGGCCGGTCGCCGCCGTCCGGCGCTTCCTCGGCGATGACGAGCGGCACGCCGCCCGGCAGCATCACCAGCGTCTCGGCGCCGCCGTTCAGCGGCCAGTCCTTCATCTCGGGAAGGTTGTAGACCTGCCGGGCGCGCCATTCCGGCTGATCGAGGGGCACGACCCAGAGGGCGTTCGTCCGTTCGAAGCCGATCAGCGCCTCCGCGCCGCCGGGGCTGAGCACGAGCGATTCCGCGTCGCGCACCGCCTTGGTCCCGGCCGCGCCGTCCTGATCCAGAAGCGCGCCGCCGCGGACATTCTCGATGCCGACGAGGCGGCCGTCCCGCTCCAGACGATCGAAGCTGAACAGGAATCCCGTATCGCCGACCGCGTAGCAGCGGTCCGGGCAGCGAAGCGCCGACAGGCCGCCGAACCACGACGCGGCGGACCGCAGGGTGACGCCGCCCGCGTAGCGCAGCCGCCCCTCGCCCTGCCGCGCGGCGTCGCGCGCATCGAAGGGCACCGCGGTGCTTTCGACGGCGACGGGCTGGATGGCGGGCGGGGCGGCGGACGGGGCGGCGTTGCCGCAGGCGGCGATGGCGAGCGACAGCAGGATGGGGACGCGCATGGGAAAGCCGCATAGGCCGCGCGGCCTCCGAATGCAAACGGCCCCGAATGCAAACAGCGGCCCGCAGGTCCTGAACCCGAAGGCCATGAGCCTGCGAGCCGCTGCCCGCGTCTCTTCGCGATTACCAGTAAGGGTTCACACCGTAATGCGAATAGACGCGGTGCTGATAGGCGCGGTCGAGCGCCGTATCAGCGTGCGCCTCGTCGAACGTCGGGCCGCTGCGGAGCTGGTCCTCGGTCACGTCGAGGCGATAGCCGTCGACATCGGTGTCGTACCTGAGCGTCGACCACGGCAGGCTGTGATACTTTTCGCCGATGCCGAGGAAGCCGCCGACGGAGACCACGGCATCGGTGACACGGCCGCCGCGCTTTTCGATCATCAGCGACTTCACCGAACCGATCCGTCCGCCGTCGCGGTCATAGACGGCGGTGCCGTCCACCTTCTCCGAAGAGATGAGGTCGTGGGTCTCGTCGGATTTTGCTGTCTGCATGTCGATCCTCCTCTTGTCCTCGCTCTGCCCGACCAACGAGGCGGCGTCCCGCGGGTTCCCCGCCATGCGACGAGCCGTCCGCGCCCGGCGCCGTTCGCCGCAGCGGGCGGCGCCCGCCGATCGCCCCCCCCAAATCGCCCCGTTGACGCGGCGCGCGCAGACGGCATTGTGCGCGCGAGGAGACAGGTATGCGCATCGGAGTTCCGGGGGTTACGGCAAGGCTGGCAATGATCGCACTGGCCGGGGGACTTGTCCTTGCCGGATGCGAGAAGAAGAAGGAGGCGGACAAGCCCGCCGCGAGCGAGACCGCAGCGCCGCAGCCCGCACAGGCGCCGCAGCCCTCACCGGACGCGGCGCTGCCGGAGGGCAGCCCGCCGCCGTCCGAACTCTCGCCGGGTACCGCCGCCGTCGCGCGCGGCGAGGCGCTTGCGGAGGCGAACTGCACGCGCTGCCACGCCACGCAGACGGGCGAGAAGAGCACGCACGCCTCGGCGCCGTCGTTCGCGACGCTGTTCACCAACTACCCGCCCGACTACATCGCCGAGGCCTTCGCGGAGGGCGTCTTCGTCGGCCACGGCGACATGCCCGCGTTCGAGTTCTCGCCCGACCAGATCAACGACCTCGTCGCCTATCTCAAGACGCTCGGTCCCCCGGGCTGACCGGACCCGCAGATCGCGGGCAGCCGGCGCGCATCGTC
>JACFNY010000246.1 GCA_019454625.1 Sphingomonadaceae bacterium | reverse complement strand
CGGCTCGGTCATGAGCTCGACCGGCGTGGTCGCGATCTTCATCCCCGTCGTGCTCAGGATCGCCCGCAACGCCCGTCTCGCCCCCGGCCGGCTGATGATGCCGCTGAGCTTCGCCGCGCTGACCAGCGGCATGATGAGCCTGATCGCCACCGCGCCGAACCTCGTCGTCAACAGCGAGATGACGCGGCGCGGACTGGAAGGCTTCCGCTTCTTCAGCTTCACGCCGTTCGGCCTCGGCGTCCTCGCGCTCGGCGTCGGCTACATGCTCCTCGCCCGCCGGCTGCTGCCCGGCAGCGAGAACGCCGCCGGCGGGGACGGCAAGCCGCGGCTGGTCGAATGGATCGAGGAATACGGCCTCGCCGCCCACGAGCATCGCCTGCGCGTCACGGCGGCCTCCGGCCTCTGCGGCCGGACGCTCGCCGATCTCGATCTCAGGGCGTCCTCCGGCATCCATGTCATCGGCATCGAGCGCGCCGCCCGCTTCGAGCGCCGCCTGCTGCGCCCGACGGCCGCGACGGTGCTGAAGGCGGGCGACACGCTGCTGGTCGATCTCGTCGAGCGCGCAGGCGACATCGACGCCCTCGCCGCGCGCCACGCCCTGGAGCGGCTGCCGCTTTCGGGACACTATTTCGCCAACCGGGCGCAGGACATCGGCATGGCCGAGCTGATGATCCCGGCAACCTCGCGCCTGATCGGCCTGTCGCCGTTCGAGGCGCGGTTCCGCACGCGATACGACCTCGCCATCGTCGGGCTGAAGCGGGGCCGCAAGGCGCATCCGGGTCCGCTCGGCCACGAGAAGCTCGCGCTCGGCGACACCCTGCTCGTCGCCGGCCCGTGGCGCGCGATCCGCCGCGTCGGCCAGGACCGGCGCGACCTCGTCGTGCTTTCGCTGCCGGCCGAGGAAGAGGACGTCGTACCCGCCCCCTCGCGCGCGCCGCACGCCCTGCTCGCGCTCGCCGCGACGGTGGCGCTGATGGTCACCGGCGCGGTGCCCGACGTGCAGGCCGCGCTGATCGGCTGCCTGATAATGGGCGCGACCGGCTGCCTCGCCATGCCGCACGCCTATCGCGCCATCCACTGGCAAACCCTGCTGCTGATCGTCGGCATGCTGCCGTTCTCGCTGGCGCTGCAACGCACCGGCGGCATCGATCTCGCGGCGACGGCCCTGCTCGGCATCGCCGGCGAGGCCGGCCCGCGCCTCGTGCTCGCCGCGCTGTTCGCCGCCACCGCGCTGCTCGGCCTGTTCATCTCCAACACGGCCACGGCGGTGCTGATGGCGCCGGTCGCGCTCGCCGTCGCCGACGCGCTCGGCGCCTCGCCCCATCCGTTCGCGATGACGGTGGCGCTTGCCGCCTCCACGGCGTTCATGACGCCGGTGTCCTCGCCGGTGAACACGCTGGTCACCGGCCCGGGCGGCTATCGCTTCGTCGACTTCGTCCGGGTGGGAGCGCCGTTCGCGGTCGTCGTCATGGCGTTCTGCGTCATGACCGTGCCGCTCGTCTTCCCGCTCTACCCCTGAAGGCTCAGCGCGCCATCAGCACCGGCAGCGGCGGGTTCTCGATCATCGACCGGGTCACGCCGCCGAGGATGCGCTGGCGCAGCCGCGAATGGCCGTAGGCGCCCATGACGATCATGTCGGCCGCCATGTCGACGGCGTGGCGGCGCAAGGTCTCGAACACCGGCCGGCCCGAGCCCGGCAGCCTGTCGACGCCGACGCGCACCCCATGGCGCGCCAGATAGACGGCGGCATCCGCGCCCGGCTCCTCGCCATGGGCGTCCTCGCCCTCCTCGGGATCGACGAGGACGAGGCGCACCTCCTCGGCGGCCTTGAGGACATCGAGCGATTCGCGCAACGCCCGCGACGCCTCGATCCGCGAATCCCACGCCACCATCACCCGCTTCGGGTTGAGCGTCGCCTTCGCGCCTTCGGGCACGAGCAGCACCGGCTTGCCGGACGAGAACAGCGCCCCTTCGAGGGCCTTGTCCTTCAGCGTGCCGGAGGCGAGCATGTCGGGTCCGGCCAGCATCAGGTCGGCATAGCGGCCGCGCCGGCCGATGGCTTCGTCGGCCCAGGCGGTCTCGGGATAGGCGCCGGAAACGTCGGCCGTGACCTCGCGCCCGGAAAGGCGTTCGGTAACGGCGGCGAGCCGCTCCTCCAGCCGCGCCGCGTCGGCCTGGCGCTCCTGCACCCAGGCGTCGGAGATCATCGCCGCATAGGTGCCGACCGGCGGCGGCGCGGCGAACGCCACCACGTAGACCGACAGATGCGCCGAAACCTCTTCACAAATGGAGGCGGCGAGATCGATATCGTGATCGCCCTGCTCGAGGCCGGCGACGGCGAGAATGGTTCTGAAGGCCATGGGCGTCTTTCCTTCTGGCGGAAATCCTCGATATTCCATACCACTACACCCTCCGGGAGCGGCAGTCCTTGCCCTGAATCAAACTGCTTTTCCCCGCCGGTCCCGCCCCGGGCGGCGCAGGAAGGTCGCGGTTGCCTCCCGGTCCGTCTTGCCGTATCGACGCTACGCACCGGCGCATCGTCGCGCCCTGCCCGGACTGCTCCTGGACAAGCATCGGAGACGCATTCGTGAGCCTGCCGTTCATCGACCTCGCCGCGCAGCAGGCCCGCCTGCGGCCCGCCCTCGAAGCCGCCTATGCGCGGGTGCTCGACCATGGCCAGTACGTCATGGGCAAGGAAGTGCGGGAGCTGGAGGAAAAGCTGGCCGCCTTCTGCGGCGCGAAGCATTGCCTCGCCTGCGCCAACGGCACCGACGCGCTCCAGCTCGCGCTGATGGCGCTTGGCGTCAAGGCTGGCGAGGCGGTGTTCGTCCCCTCCTTCACCTTCGCCGCCACGGCGGAAGTGGTGCCGCTGACCGGCGCGACGCCGGTGTTCGTCGACGTCCTTCCCGACACGTTCAACATGGACCCGGAGAGCCTGAAGCGGGCCGTCACCCACGCGCAAGAGATCGGCCTCAGGCCCGCCTGCGTCATCCCGGTCGACCTGTTCGGCCTGCCGGCCGACTACGACGCGCTGATCGCGATCGCGCGCGAGCACGGCATGAAGGTGATCGGCGACAGCGCGCAAGGCTGGGGCGGCGAGTACAAGGGCCGCATCGCGGGCGCGCTCTGCGACATCTCCACCACCTCGTTCTTCCCGGCCAAGCCGCTCGGCTGCTACGGCGACGGCGGCGCGGTGTTCACCGACGACGACGGGCTCGCGGCATTGATCGATTCCTACCGTCAGCACGGCATGGGCGCGGATCGCTACGCCTATGCCCGCATCGGCATCAACAGCCGCATGGACACCATCCAGGCCGCGATCCTGCTCGAAAAGCTGTCGATCTACGCCGACGAGATCGAGACGCGGCAGGAGGTGGCCAGGCGCTATTCCGAGGCGCTTGCCGGCCATTACGAGACGCCCGTCATCCCCGAGGGGCTGAAGAGCATCTGGGCGCAGTACACGATCAAGATGAAATCCGCCGACGAGCGCGCGGCGTTGCAGGCGCGCTGCCGCGAGGCCGGCGTGCCGACGGCGATCTACTACCCGATCCCGCTGCATGTGCAGGACGCCTACAGCGCCTTCCCGCGCGATCCCGCCGGCCTGCCGGTGACGGAAAACCTGGCCGGCCGGGTCATCAGCCTGCCGATGCACCCCTATCTCGCCTCGCAGGTGCAGGACGGGATCGTCGCCGCCGTCATCGGCTGACGGCGGCCTTCGCGTCCGGACCTTTCAGCCCTTCAGCGCCTGGTCGAGGTCGGCGATCAGGTCGTCGGCATCCTCGATGCCGACCGACAGCCGGACGAGCGAATCCGAGATG
>JACFNY010000245.1:3639-3852 GCA_019454625.1 Sphingomonadaceae bacterium | reverse complement strand
GGATGAGGGGCTATGAAAAGGTTTCTGGGGACACTGGTCGTTCTGGCGCTCGGGCTCGCGCCGCAGGCGCGCGCGCAGATGCAGCCGTGGAGCGTCGAAGACACCGGCCAGCCCTATCGCGACGTGACGGTGACGACGTCCGAGGGCACGTGGATGAGCCTCGACGTCAGCCCGGACGGCAAGACGATCGCCTTCGACATGCTCGGCGACATC
>JACFNY010000245.1:0-3582 GCA_019454625.1 Sphingomonadaceae bacterium | reverse complement strand
GCGGTCTCCCCGCTTCAGCCCGGACGGTACGAAGCTGCTGTACATCAGCGACGGGGACGGCGCCGACAACCTCTGGGTCTCGAACGCGGACGGAACCGCGCCGCGGCGCGTGACGTCGCAGACGGTGGAAAACGTGAACGGCCCGGCATGGGGCGCGGACGGACGCTTCGTCGCCGCTGCGAAGATGTATGCCGACGATCACCGCCTGCACGGTTCGGAGCTTCGCCTCTGGGAGCTGGACGGCGGGGCGGGGCGCGTGCTCGTGCCCGCGCCGCAGAACACGGAAAACGTGCATGAAGCCAGCTTCTCCCCCGACGGTCGCTATGTCTACTACACGGAAAAGGTTTCGCCGCCGACCGTGTCGCGCGTCTACATCGACGCCAACCACAGCAATTACGCGATCATGCGCCGCGAGCTGGAGACGGGGGCGACGGAGGAGCTGATCCGCGGTTTCGGCGGGGCGACGACGGCGGAACTGTCGCGCGACGGCAAGCGGCTCGCCTTCGTCCGGCGCGTCGCGGACAAGACCGTGCTGTTCGCCTACGACATCGAAACGCAGGCGCAGCGCCCCGTCTTCGATCGGCTCGACCGCGACGCACAGGCCGATTTCATCGGGCAGGGCAATTACTATCCCCGCTACGGCTGGTTCCCCGACAATCGCCACGTCGCGATCTGGGCCAAGGGCAAGCTCTGGAAGGTGGACATGGAGAGCGGCAGCGCGTCGGAGATTCCGTTCCGCGTGACGCGCGGCCACCGCGTCGCCGAGCCGGTGCGCTTCACGCACGACCTGGCGCCGGAACAGTTCACGGTGAAGGCGATCCGGCAGCTCGCGGTGTCGCGGGACGGCGGCACGCTCTACTTCAACGCGCTCGGGCGGCTATGGCGAAAGCAGGGGACCGCCGCGCCCCGGCGGCTGAGCCGCGGGACGGCGCTCGAGTTCGAGCCGGCGGTCTCGCCGGACGGGCGGCGCATCGCTTACGTGGAATGGGCGGACGAGACGGGCGGGCTGCTGAAGCTCGCGAACGCCGACGGCACCGGCGCACGCACGCTGCTGGCGTCGGGCGGCGTGCTGCGCTCGCCCGCCTTCTCGCCGGACGGGAAAAGGCTCGTCTACAAGATCGACTACGGCGACCGCTGTCTCGGCGGGCACCGGTCGAAGCCCGGCCTCTACGTGATGGAACTGGCGGACGGGAAAAGCCGCCACATCGGCCCGCCCGGCAACGACCCGCTGTTTTCCCCGGACGGCGCGCGCATCTATTACACGGCCGTCGCCTACGATGGCGAGAACAGCGTCGCGACGCTGGAAAGCGTGAACCTCGCCGGTGCTGAAAAACGCGTTCATGCGACGACGCACGATGCGGACACGTCCGAAATCCGCATCAGCCCGGACCTCAGGTGGATCGCGTTCCGCGACCGCCAGCAATACTGGATCACCCGCTACCGGGAGACGGGCGCGCCGCTCGCGCTTTCGGCGGGTGGGGAAGAGACGCCCGCGCGGCGCATCTCCGCGATCGGCGGCTATGCCCTCGTCTGGTCGCCGGATTCGCGGCGCGTGGTCTGGGCGATCGGCGACCGGATTGCGTCGGCCGCGCCGTCCGAGGCCTTTGCAGAGGGCTGGACGCCCCGGCGCTCGGGCGAGCCTGTCGGCCTGGTCGCGAAATCGGACGTGCCGGACGGCGACGTCGCGTTCGTCGGCGGCCGCATCATCACCATGACGGGCGAAGAGGTCATCGAGAACGGCACCGTGCTCGTGCGCGGCAACCGGATCGCCGCCGTCGGCCCCGCCGCCGCGGTCAGCGTGCCGGCCTCGGCCCGCATCATCGACATCGCGGGCAAGACCGTGATGCCGGGCCTCGTCGACATGCACGGGCACATCGACAACTGCTACTACACCTCATCGGGCCTGATGCCGCAGAAGCAGTCGGCGCGCTATGCCGGTCTCGCCTACGGGGTGACGACGAACTACGACCCCTACAGCTCCGAACTGCCGACCTACTCGATGAGCGAGATGACGCGCACCGGCGACATGGTCGGGCCGCGCGCCATCGATTCCGGCATGGTCGCCTTCGGGCGCGCGGGGAAGGGCGACAACGCCTATGTTCCGATCGAATCCTACGACGACGCGGCCGCGCTGATGGCGCGCAAGGCCGCGCTCGGCGGCCGGATCGTGAAGAGCTACCGGCAGCCGATGCGCAGCCAGCGCCAAATGCTCGTCAAGGCCGGGCGCGACGCGGGCGTGATGGTGGACGTGGAGGGCGAGAGCAGCTTCTACAACAACATCACGATGCTGACCGACGGCAACACCAATCTTCAGCACAACATGCCGATCCCGAACTACTACGACGATGTCGTGCAACTGATGGCGGGCGCCCGCGCCTCGCACACGCCGACGCTGGTGCTGGTGTTCGGCGAACTCGCGGGCGAGAACTACTGGTATCAGCACAGCGACGTCTGGAAGGACCCGAAGGCGCAGGCGTTCGTGCAGGTCACGACGAGCGGCTACAGCCCGCTCGGCACGCCCTACGGCGCGCCGCCCTACGTGCGCGGCATGACGACGATACACGCCGCCGACGCGCTGTGGGACATCGGCTTCCGGTCGGTCGCCCGCTCGATGAAGCGGCTCGACGATGCCGGGGTGCGCGTGAACGTGGGATCGCACGGGCAATTCTCAGGCCTCGCGCAGCACTGGGAGATGTGGCTGCTGGCGCAGGGCGGCATGAGCAACCACCGCATCCTGCGCGCCGCGACGATGAACGGGGCCGAGACGCTCGGCGTCGACGGCCAGATCGGTTCGATCGAACCCGGCAAGCTCGCCGATCTCATCGTTCTCGACGAGAACCCGCTCGCGGACATCCGAAACACCAACAGCGTCCGCTACACGATGGTGAACGGGCGCCTCTACGACTCCTACACGATGGACGAGATCGGCAACCGGCAGCGTCCGCGCGGCAAGTTCTTCTGGGAGGTGGGTGCGGAGCGCGGCGGCAACATCATCGACTGGAAGAGCGCGTGGGCGCACCAGTAGACGGCGATCGCGGCATGAACCCTATGCGCGGCTTCGGCACGGGAAGGAAAATATCGTGAGCACAGACGAGAAGAGCCGCGCGGAAGCGGTGGGCGCCAATTTCGACAGGGAGATGTTCCTCCACGTGCGCGAGCGCACGCGCAAGGCCATCGACGACATCGCGGCGGGCATCCGCCCCGGGATGCCGGAGGAAGAAGCCGTGGCGATGGCCAAGCAGCGCCTGCGCGACGCGGAGATGCTGCGCGGCTGGCACGGGCTTCACGTGCGCTTCGGCCCCAACACGCTGAAGAACTTCGGCCAACCCTCCGAGCCCGGCGTCGTGCTTCGCGACAACGACATCTTCTTCATCGACATCGGCCCCGTCTGGCAGAAATGGGAAGGCGACGGCGGCGATACGTTCGTCGTGGGGAACGATCCCGAAATGCTGAAGGCGCAGCGCGACGTGCGGGAGCTGTTCCGCCGCGTCCGCGCGGTGTGGCTTGCCGAGGGCCTCTCCGGCACCGCGCTCTACGATTTCGCCGCCGCCGAGGCGCGGGCGATGGGATGGGAGCTCAATC
>JACFNY010000244.1 GCA_019454625.1 Sphingomonadaceae bacterium | reverse complement strand
CTTGACGCCCGCGCGGCGCTTCAGGTGGCTTTCGAAGAAGTCCCCGACCTGCGCGGCGATGGCGAGCACCGCGCCGAGCGCCGCCGCGAACACGGGCTCGATCGCGAGGCCGAACTGGCGCGACAGCAGCCACGCCGTCAGCGCCGCCGCGATCATCGCGCCGCCGAGCCCGGCCCATGTCTTGGACGGGCTGATGCGCGGCGCGATCTTCGGCCCGCCGATGGCGCGGCCCGAGAAATAGGCGGCGATGTCGGTGGCCCAAACGATCGCCAGCGTCCAGATCACGAGCTGCGCCCCGAGCGGCCCGGCGCGCAGCCAGACGAGCGCGATGCCCGGAAGCGCCGCGTAGAGCACGCCCCACGCCGCCGTGCGGGCAAGGAAGAACAGACTTGCCGCCGTCACGCCCACGAGCAGCAGCGCGTAGGCGAGATAGCCGAGGTGCGTGAACAGCACCGCCCCGGCGAACGCGAACATGCCCGCGAGGCGGACCGCGCGCCCGATCCGGTGCATCGCGCACCATTCGCCGTAGATGAGCAGGACGACCACGGCGGCCAGCAGCGCGAAGGCCATGCCCCCGAGCCACACGGCGCCCAGCGCGAGCGCGATCAGCGCGATGCCGACGAGGATGCGCGGCAACAGGTCGCCGTAGCGCGACCCCGGTTTCACCGCAGGCTCAGAGCCCGCCATAGCGCCGTTCGCGCGCGCCGAACGCCTCGACGGCGCGGCGCAGCGACTCGCCGTCGAAGTCGGGCCAGTACTGCTCGGTGAACACCAGCTCCGCGTAAGCGGCCTGCCACATCAGGAAGTTCGACAGGCGTTGCTCGCCCGAGGTGCGGATGACGAGGTCGAGCGGCGGCAGGTCGGCGGTGTCGAGGCGGGCGGCGATGGCGTCCGGCGTCACGTCGTCCGCGGCCATGCGCCCGTCGGCGACGTCGCGGCAGAGGCTGCGCACCGCGCGCGCGATCTCGTCCTGCGACCCGTAGTTGAGCGCGATCACCAGCCGGAGGCGCGTGTTGCCCGCCGTGCGCGCCTTCGCGCCTTCGAGCAGCGCGAGAATATCCGGCGACAAGCGGCTGTAATCGCCGATGAAGCCGAGGCGCACGCCGTTCCGGTCCAGCTCCGCGATCTCGCTCAGCAAATACTGCTTGAGCAGGCCCATCAGGTAGCCGACCTCGTCCTCCGGGCGTTTCCAGTTCTCCGACGAGAACGCGTAGAGCGTCAGCACCTCGATGCCGAGATCGGGCGCGGCCTCGACGATCTTGCGGACCGCCTCGACGCCCGACTTGTGGCCCGCGATGCGCGGCAGGCGTCGCGCCTTCGCCCAGCGGCCGTTGCCGTCCATGATGATGCCGACATGGCGGGGCCCTGCGGACTCCTGCCCGCTGCCAACCCCTCTCTCCGGGCGCGCGGCTGGCGGAACGGCGGACGACATCACTGGCCGAGGATTTCCTTTTCCTTGGCGGCGCAGATGCCGTCGACATCGGCAATCGCCTTGTCGGTCAGCTTCTGTACTTCGGTTTCGAGGCGCTTTTCCTCGTCCTTGCCGATCTCGCCCTTCTTTTCGGAGGCCTTCAGCGCGTCCATGCCGTCGCGGCGGACGTTGCGGACCGCGATCTTCGCCTTCTCGCCGTACTGCGAGGCGAGCTTGGCGAGTTCCTTGCGGCGTTCCTCGGTGAGGTCGGGGATCGGCAGGCGCAGCGTCTGGCCGTCGACGATCGGGTTGAGGCCGAGTCCGGCGGCGCGGATCGCCTTTTCGACCGGCTGCACGTTGCTGCGGTCCCAGACCTGCACGGACAGCATCCGGGGCTCGGGCGCCGTCACCGTCGCCACCTGGTTGAGCGGCATGTGCGCGCCGTAGACCTCGACATTCACCGGGTCCAGCAACGACGTGGAGGCGCGGCCCGTGCGCAGGCCGCCGAGATCGTGCTTCAGCGCGTCCAGCGCGCCGGCCATGCGCCGTTCGATGTCAGCCTTGTTGTAGCTCATGCTCAGTCCCCTCGGGTTCTATCGGTTGCGCACGATCGTGGATACGCCTTCGCCCGCAAGAACTCGCGCGAGGTTGCCGTGTTCCCGGATGTTGAAGACAACGATCGGAATGGCGTTCTCGCGGCACAGCGCCACGGCGGAGGCGTCCATCACCTTGAGATTGTCCGCGAGCACCTTGTCGTAACTCAAGGAGTCGTAACGTGTCGCGCTTTTGTCCTTCTTCGGATCGGCGTTGTAGACGCCGTCGACGCTGGTGCCCTTGAACAGCGCGTCGCACTGCATCTCGGCGGCGCGGAGCGCGGCGGCGGTGTCGGTCGTGAAGAACGGGTTGCCGGTGCCCGCCGCGAAGATCACGATGCGGCCCTTCTCCATGTGCCGCACGGCGCGGCGGCGGATGTAGGGCTCGCAGACGCTCGACATCGGGATCGCGGACTGGACGCGCGTGTCGACGCCCATGCGCTCGAGGCTGTTCTGCACGGCGAGCGCGTTCATCACGGTCGCGAGCATCCCCATGTAGTCGGCGCTCGCCCGGTCGAAGCCCTGGTCGGCCGCGGCGAGTCCCCGGAAGATGTTGCCGCCGCCGACGACGAGGCAAAGCTCGAAGCCCGCCTCCTTGGCGATGCGAACCTCGTCGGCGACGCGCGTGACCGTGGCGGTGTTGATGCCGAACGACTGGTCGCCCATCAGCGCCTCGCCCGACAATTTCAGAAGAATGCGCTTGAACGGCTTCGATGACATGCTTTTCGTCGCGCCTCCCGATACGCGGGGCGCACCTTAGTTGGCCGGCGGGGGGCGGACAAGCGCCGCCGCCCCGCTCCCGGCTGAAATATTAGCGACCGACGGCCGCGGCGACCTCGGCCGCGAAATCGGTCTCTTCCTTCTCGATGCCCTCGCCGAGCTGGAAGCGCACGAACCGGGCGATCTTCACCGGCGCGCCGAGGTCCTTGCTGGCCTTGGCGACCACCTCGGAGACCTTGCTCTTGCCGTCGATCACGAAGATCTGGCCGAGCAGCGTCGACTCGCCGAGGAACTTGCGGACGCCGCCCTCGACCATCTTCTCGACGATGTCGGCGGGCTTGCCCGACTGCGCGGCCTTCTCGCGTGCGATCGAGCGTTCACGCTCGACGACCGCCGGGTCGACGCCGCTCTCGTCGAGCGCCAGCGGGTTCGCCGCGGCGATGTGCATGGCGAGCTGCTTGCCGAGCTCCTTGAGCCTGGCCGTGTCCGCCGTCGACTCGAGCGTGACGAGCACGCCGATCTTGCCGAGGCCTGGCGCGGCGGCGTTGTGCACGTAGGACGAGACGACGCCCGCGGGCACCGAGACCTGCGCGATGCGGCGCAGCGACTGGTTCTCGCCGATTTTCGCGATGTTGTCGGTCAGCGCTTCCGAGACCGGCTTGCCGGCGGCGGTCGCCTGCGCGCCGAGCGCGGCGACGTCCGTGGTGCCGCTCGCGAGCGCGAGGCCGGTCACTTCGCGCACGAAGCCCTGGAAGATGTCGTTCTTGGCGACGAAGTCGGTTTCCGAGTTCACCTCGACCGCTGCGCCCTTGGTGCCGCTGGTGGCGACGCCGACGAGGCCCTCGGCGGCGGTGCGGCCCGCCTTCTTGGCGGCGGTGGCGAGGCCTTTGGCGCGCAGCCAGTCGACCGCGGCCTCGAAATCGCCGTCCGTTTCGGTGAGCGCCTTCTTGGCGTCCATCATGCCGGCGCCGGTGCGCTCGCGCAGGTCCTTGACCAGCTGTGCCGTGATCGCGGCCATGTGCAATTCCCTTCTGTTTTTGAATGAGGCGGGGCGGCTGCCCGTTACGGCGCCGCCCCTTCCGGTTTGTGACACGCCGCCCGAAACGCGGCGTGCGGGGCGTCAGGCGGCGACGTCGG
>JACFNY010000243.1 GCA_019454625.1 Sphingomonadaceae bacterium | reverse complement strand
CATCGGAGGCCGGGTCGGTCGAAATCCTGAGCGGCGTCGGTCCCGGCGACACGCTGTTCATGCCGGGCAAGCCCTCATGAACCTCGGCATCTCGGGCCGCCTGACGCGCGCGACCATCGCCTCGCCGCTGACGCCGCTGTTCCTGATGGCGGCGATCGCCGTGGGCCTCCTCGCGCTGTTCTCGATCCCGCGCGAGGAGGAGCCGCAGATCAGCGTGCCGATGGTGGACATACAGGTGATGGCGCCGGGCCTTTCCGCCGCCGACGCCGTCGAACTCGTCGGCATCCCGCTCGAGACGATCGTGAAGAGCGTCGACGGCGTCGAGCATGTCTACACGCAGGCCGAAGACGACGGTGTGATGGTGACGGCGCGCTTCCTCGTCGGCTCCGACCCCGAGGATGCCGCCATCCGCATCGAGGAGAAGCTGCGCGCGAACTGGGACCGGAAGCCCGTCGGCATCCCCGATCCGAAGGTCACGGTGCGCGGCATCAACGACGTGCCGATCGTGGTGCTCACCCTCTCGCCGAAGCCGGCCGCCGCCGGTGAGTGGACGGACGGCGCGCTCTACGAGCTGGCCGCGAAGCTGCGCACCGAGGTCGCCAAGGTGGAGGACGTGGGACTCACCTTCCTCGTCGGCGGGCGCCCGGAGCAGATCCGCATCGCGCCCGATCCCGCGAAGCTCGCGCGCTACGGCGTGCCGCTCGGCAGCGTGATCGAGGCCGCCGGGGAAGCGAACCGCAGCGTGCCGCTCGGCAGCATCCGCGAGGGCGGCAAGGTCGTCGCCGTCACGGCGGGGCAGACGCTTTCCTCCGCGCAGGAGGTCGGCCTGCTCACCGTGCGCTCGGCGAGCGGCGCGCCCGTCTACCTGCGCGATGTCGCCGCCGTCACGCAGGGTCCGCGCGAGGATCAGGCGCGCGCATGGCGCTGGGCGAAGCGGGACGGCGACTGGTCGAGCGCGCCCGCCGTCAGCCTCGCCGTCGCCAAGCGCGCCGGGGCGAACGCGGTGGTGGTGGCAGACGCGATCCTCGATCGCGTCGAGGGTCTCGAAGGCAGGCTGATCCCGGACGGGGTCGAGGTCGCCGTCACCCGCAACTACGGCCAGACCGCGAACGAGAAGGCGAACGAGCTGCTGTTCCACCTCGCGCTCGCCACCGTGTCCATCGTGGCGCTGATCGGCTTCGTGATCGGCTGGCGCGAGGCGGCGGTGACCGCCGTCGTGATCCCCACGACGATCCTGCTCACCATGTTCGCTTCGAACCTCATGGGCTACACGATCAACCGCGTCAGCCTGTTCGCGCTGATCTTCTCGATCGGCATCCTCGTCGACGACGCCATCGTGATGATCGAGAACATCGCCCGCCACTGGGCGATGAACGACGGGCGCAGCCGCGTGGACGCCGCGATCGAGGCGGTCGCGGAGGTCGGCAACCCCACCGTGGTCGCGACGCTCACCGTCGTCGCCGCGCTGCTCCCGATGCTGTTCGTCTCCGGCCTGATGGGGCCGTACATGGCGCCCATTCCGGTGAACGCGTCGGCCGCGATGGTCTTCTCCTTCTTCGTCGCCGTGGTGATCGCGCCGTGGCTGATGGTCCGCTTCGCGCGCAGGGCGCTCGCGGACGGCGGCCATGGCCACGAGGACGGCGGCAGGCTCGGCGCACTCTACGCGCGCGTCGCGCACCGCGTGATCGACAGCCGCGCGTCGGCGCGCAATTTCCTCGTCGCCGTCGCGCTCGCCACGCTGCTCGCCTGCTCGATGTTCTACTTCAGGGCGGTGACGGTGAAGCTGCTGCCCTTCGACAACAAGTCGGAGGTGCAGGTCGTCGTCGACATGCCCGAGGGCGCCAGCCTCGAGGCGACCGCGCGCACGCTGGAGGACGTCGCCGCCGTCGTGCGCGGGCTTCCCGAGGCGACCGCCATGGAGGCCTATGTCGGCACCTCGGCGCCGTTCAACTTCAACGGCCTCGTCCGCCACTATTTCCTGCGCGCGCGGCCCGAGATGGGCGACGTGATGGTGACGCTGCTGCCGAAGGGCGACCGCGACCGTTCGAGCCACGAGATCGCGCTCGACCTGCGCGAACGCCTCGCCGCGTTGAAACTCCCCGCAGGCGGTTCGCTGAAGGTCGTTGAAACCCCGCCGGGGCCGCCCGTGCTGGCGACGCTGCTCGCCGAAATCTACGGCCCGGACGCGGAGACGCGGCAGAAGACCGCCGCCGAGGTCGAGAAGATCTTCCGCGCTGTGCCTTACATCGTCGACGTCGACAACAGCTTCGGCGCACCGCGCCCGCGCCTCCGCCTCGTGCCGGAACGCGACCGCATCGACTATTACGGCCTGTCGCAGCGGCAGATCTCCGACACGCTCGGCGCGCTGATGGGGGAGACGGTGGTCGGCTACGCGCCGCGCGGCGGCGACCGCACGCTGCTCCCCATCAGCATCGCGCTCGCGCAAGGCGACCGGCGCTGGACGGAAACGCTGGCGAGCACGCCCGTCGCCGTCACGCCCGCGGGCGATCCCGTCGAACTCGGCGCCGTGGTAAAGGCGCGGCGGGAAGCGGGCAGCCGCACGATCTTCCGCCGCGACGGCCGCTACGCCGACATGGTGACGGCCGAACTCGCCGGAGACTATGAAGCGCCGATCTACGGGATGCTCGCCGTGGACCGCGCCGTCGCGGACCACGACTGGGCCGCGCAGGGCCTCGCGAAGCCGGTGGTGCGCCTCAACGGCCAGCCGGAGGACGAATCCGTGCCGACGCTGCTCTGGGACGGCGAGTGGGAGATCACCTGGGTGACGTTCCGCGACATGGGCGCGGCGTTCATGGTGGCGCTGCTCGGCATCTACATCCTCGTCGTCGCGCAGTTCCGCAGCTTCCGCCTGCCGCTCGTGATCCTGACCCCGGTTCCGCTCACGCTGGTCGGCATCGTCATCGGCCACATGCTGTTCCGCGCGCCGTTCACTGCGACCTCGATGATCGGCTTCATCGCGCTCGCAGGCATCATCGTGCGCAACTCGATCCTGCTCGTCGATTTCATCCGGCACAGCGCCGCGCCCGAAAAGCCGCTGCGCGACGTGCTGATCGCGGCGGGCGCGATCCGCTTCAAGCCGATCGTGCTGACGGCGGCGGCGGCGATGATCGGCGCGGCGGTGATCCTCACCGATCCGATCTTCCAGGGGCTTGCAATCTCGCTGCTGTTCGGGCTTGCCTCCTCCACCCTGCTCACCGTGCTCGTCATTCCGGCGATCTACGTGGTGCTGCGCGACGACGGGAGACCGGCGACGACATGATGATGGGCGATACACCCGCGGCGATGCTCGCGGCCTGCGCCGAGGAGGCTGCCGCCGTCCTGAAGCTGCTCGCCAACCCGCAGCGGTTGATCGTGCTTTGCCGCCTGTCGGAGGGCGAAGCCTCGGTGAACACGCTCGTCGAGCTTACCGGTCAGGCCCAGTCGAGTGTCTCCCAGCACCTCGCGAAGCTCCGCGAGGGCGGCATGGTCGCCACGCGCCGCGAGGGCACGACGATCTTCTACCGCCTCGCCGACGCGGGCGTCCACGCGCTCATCGACATGCTCTGCGAGCGTTTCGGCGGTCCGGCCAAAGCCGGAAAGGCGTGAGGGCGGTGACCGTCGTTTACAGGATTCTGGCAAACGTCGCGGCCGAACCGCGCGCGCGTCTCCTCGGCGCTTGATCGCTCCCTTGGGGCACGGCGAGGCGGGCGAGGAACGCCGCCGCCGGTGCTGCCGCCTCCGGCGCGATGCTGTAGTAGACGAGCTTCGCGGCGCGGCGCGTGCTCACCAGCGCCGCCTTGCGCAGGATCGCGAGCTGCTGCGAAAGGCCGGGCTGCCCGACGCCGGTCAGCGCTTCCAGCTCGCCGACCGAGGTTTCCCCC
>JACFNY010000242.1 GCA_019454625.1 Sphingomonadaceae bacterium | reverse complement strand
ATCTTCGGGATGATGCGCGCGACGGACAATTTCTGCGACGCGGCGTGGGTCTATCTCGCGCTCCACGGCTGCTACGGCTACTGCTGGCTGATCAAGGACCTCGGCTTCCGAGATCACCAGCTCGACCGCACGACGGCGTGGTGGGGGGCGGTGAACATGTACGTGATGCTCGTCGCGTGGTACTGGCTGATCCCGTGGCTGTTCCTGACGCGGCACGTCGACCCGTCGGGGCCGCTGCTCGCCGCCGCCATCGCGCTCCACACGCTCGGCGTCGTCACCATGATCGCGGCGGACGGCCAGCGGCACTTCACGCTGAAGTACCGCTCGGGGCTCTTCACCGGTGGGCTCTACGCCTACACGCGCAATCCCAATTATCTCGGCGAGATCATGATCTATTCGGCCTATGCGCTGCTCGCGCAGCACTGGATCGCGTGGGCGATCGTGATCTACGCGACCGTCTCCACCTTCCTGCCGCGCATGTACCAGAAGGACCACGCCATCTCGCGCCACCCCGGCTGGGCGGACTACAAGGCGAGGACGGGGCTCCTGATCCCGTGGGGCCTGCTGAACGGCCGCGCGCTCGCCGACCGCCTTCGGAAATCATAGGAGCTTCGCCGCATGTTCAAGGCCATCATCATCGACAAGACGGAAAGCGGACAGGCCGCGCGCATGGCCACGCTAGAGGACGATGACCTGCCCGCGGGCGACGTCACCGTCCGCGTCGAATATTCCACCGTGAACTTCAAGGACGGGCTCGCCATCACCGGCGCCATCCCGCTCATCCAGAGCTTCCCGATGGTGCCCGGCATCGACTTCGCCGGCGTCGTCGAGGCGAGCGACCGTGCCGAATGGAAGCCGGGCGACCGCGTGGTGCTGAACGGCTGGGGCGTCGGCGAACGCCATTGGGGCGGGCTTGTGGGCAAGGCGCGCGTGAACGGGGACTGGCTCGTCCGCTTGCCGGATGCCTTCACGACGCGGCAGGCGATGGCGATCGGCACGGCGGGTTACGCCGCCATGCTTTGCGTGCTCCGGCTGGAAAAGCTCGGCGTCAAACCGGGTGACGGCGAGGTCATCGTGACGGGTGCGAGCGGCGGCGTCGGCAGCGTCGCGATCGCGGTGCTTTCGAAGCTTGGCTACCGGGTCGCGGCCTCCACGGGCAGGCCCGAAGGCGCCGACTATCTGAAGGCGCTCGGCGCGGCCGAGATCATCGACCGCAATACGCTGGCCGAGCCGGGCGCGCCGATGCAGGCGGAACGCTGGGCCGGGGCGATCGACACCGTGGGCAGCCACACGCTCGTCAACGTCTGCGCGCAGACCCGCTACGGCGGCATCGTCGCGGCGACCGGCCTTGCGCAGGGCATCGACCTTCCGGCGACGCTCTATCCGTTCATCCTGCGCAACGTGACGCTCTCGGGCGTCGACAGCGTCATGGCGCCGCGCGCGGACCGGGAGGAGGCGTGGAGCCGCCTCGCCCGCGACCTCGACCCCGCGAAGCTCGAAAGCATGATCCGCGAGATCGCGCTGGAGGATGTCATTCCCGCGGCGGGCGACATCCTTCAGGGCAAGGTACGCGGGCGCATCGTTGTCGCTCTTTAGGACCGGTCGCCATTCCGGTGATGCCGGGCTGCAAACAGCGGCTTTCTGCGCTTCCGGTGCTCACGTACCTTTAGTACGCTGCGCTCCGGTTCTCGAAATCCGCCATTTTCGCTCCGGCCTGACCGGAATAGCGACCGGTTCTAGGCGGCGCTTTCCTTGAGCATGTCGAGCGCGACGTCGACGATCATGTCTTCCTGACCGCCGACCATCTTGCGGCGGCCGAGTTCGACGAGGATCGCGCGCGTGTCGAGGCCGTACTCGGCCGCGGCCCTTTCGGCGTGACGCAGGAAGCTCGAATAGACGCCCGCGTAGCCGAGCGTGAGCGTCTCGCGGTCGACGCGCACGGGGCGGTCCTGCAAGGGGCGGACGAGATCCTCGGCGGCGTCCATCAGCGCGTAGAGATCGCAGCCGTGGTTCCAGCCGTAGACGTCGGCGGCGGCGATGAACACTTCCAGCGGCGCGTTGCCCGCGCCCGCGCCCATGCCCGCGAGGCTCGCATCGACACGCACCGCGCCGTTCTGCACGGCGACGATCGAGTTGGCGACGCCGAGCGACAGGTTGTGGTGCGCGTGAACACCGCGCTGCGTCTCCGGCTTCAGCACGCGGTCGTAGGCCTGAAGGCGCGCGGCATACTGATCCATCGTCAGCGCACCGCCGCTGTCGGTGACATAGACGCAGTGCGCGCCGTAATCCTCCATCAGCTTGGCCTGCTGGGCGAGCGCGTCCGGTTCGGACATGTGGCTCATCATCAGGAAACCGGAGACGTCCATGCCGAGCCCGCGCGCATATTCGATGTGCTGCTTGGCGACGTCCGCCTCGGTGCAGTGCGTCGCGACGCGCACCGAGCGCACGCCGAGATCATAGGCGTGTTTCAGGTCGTGGATCGTGCCGATGCCGGGCAGCAGCAGCGTCGTCAGCACGCTGTGCTCCAGAACCTCGGCGACGGCGCCGATCCAGTCCCAGTCGGTATGCGCACCGAAGCCGTAGTTGAACGAACTGCCCGAAAGCCCGTCGCCGTGTGCGACCTCGATGGCGTCCACCTTCGCGCGGTCGAGCGCCTTCGCGATCGCCTGCACGTGGTCGAGGCCGTACTGGTGACGGATGGCGTGCATACCGTCGCGCAGCGTCACGTCCTGAATGTAGAGCTTGTCGCGGGTGGGATCGAGGGTCATGCCGGAACTCCTTCGCGCATCCTGAGCGCGATCTTCTCCGCGGTCTTCAGCGCCGCGGAGGTCATGATGTCGAGATTGCCCGCGTAGGCGGGGAGGTAGTGGGCGGCGCCCTCGACTTCGAGGAACACGCTGACCTTGAGGCCGGTGAACTCGCCGTCCATCTCCGGGATACGCAGCGGGCGGTTAGAGCCGATGTGCTCGAACTGCACCTTCTGCTTCATGCGGTAGCCGGGCACATACTTCTGCACTTCGGCGACCATGTCTTCGACGGAGGCCTCGATCGCCGCCGTGTCGCCGTCCTCCGCGAGGCAATAGACCGTGTCGCGCATGATGAGCGGCGGTTCGGCGGGGTTGAGGATGATGATCGCCTTGCCGCGCGTCGCGCCGCCGACCTCGACGATGGCGCGGCTCGTGGTTTCGGTGAACTCGTCGATGTTCGCGCGCGTGCCGGGGCCTGCGGACTTGGACGCGATGGACGCGACGATCTCGCCGTAGTGCACTTTCGCGACGCGGTTCACGGCGTTCACGATCGGGATCGCCGCCTGACCGCCACAGGTCACCATGTTGACGTTCCGCTCGTCGAGGTTGGCGTCGCCGTTCACCGGCGGGATCGTGAACGGGCCGATGGCGGCGGGGGTGAGGTCGATCACGCGCTTGCCGTGGGCTTGCAGGACCGCGTTGTGCTTCGCGTGGGCGCCCGCCGACGTGGCGTCGAACACGATGGCGATGTCCGCGAACTCCGGCATGGCGACGAGGCCGTCGATGCCGCCCGCCGTGATCGGCACGCCGAGGCGCTCGGCGCGTTTCAGCCCGTCCGATTCCGGGTCTATGCCGACGAACGCGCCCATTTCCAGCGTGTCCGACAGGCGCATCACCTTGATCATCAGGTCGGTGCCGATATTGCCCGAACCGATGATCGCGACCTTCACCTTCGCGCTCATGCGCTCTCCTTTCCGTAACTGAATGAAACGGCGCCGATGCCGCCGATGGTGGCGCGCACGCTGTCGCCGGGGCCGATGGGAACCATCGGGCCGAGCGCGCCCGTGAGAATGATGTCGCCCGCCTTGAGCGGCTCGCCGCGCGCCGCGAGCGTCTGCGCGAGCCATGTCGCGGCGTTCAG
>JACFNY010000241.1 GCA_019454625.1 Sphingomonadaceae bacterium | reverse complement strand
ATCGCGTCTCCGCCCGGCGCCCGCAAGCGCACGAGCGCCGCCCGCCGCGGCGACGGCACTCTCCCCGCAAGTGCCCGAAGCGCCGCGGCCGATGCAGGGCCGGAGACACGCACGACCGCGACCCCGGCGGGCAGGCGCCCCGACGACAGCGAGAATATCGTTTTCTTTTCAAGCATTTAAGAGTGACGTCATGGCGTCTTCGCGGTGTTTCTAGCCCTTCTTGCCGCCCGCGACGCCCCCGGTCATGGCATTCCACATCGCCTTCTGCACCTCGCCGATGCCGCTCGCCGCGCTCGGCAGCCAGTTCGACATCAGGCGCTCGACATCGCCCGCCGTGATGCCGTCCTTCATCAGGCTGGTCATGCGGTCGATATAGAGGTCGTGCAGCGCGCGGACATCCGGAAGCCCCATGAAGGCGCGCGCCTCCTCGGGCGTGCAGTCGATCTCGATATTCACCTTCATGGCGCCCCTCCTCTTGTGAAAGCCGCACGGCGGCGGATAGGGTTCGACGCTAGAGCCTGATCGCCCGAGATGGAAGCGATGCGGCAATGAAAGATCAGAGCGGAAGCGAAAGGTCAGGGACATGGGAGAAACGATCCGAATCGAAACGCTGGACGGCGACGGCAGCTTCGGCGCCTATCTCGCGAAGCCCGAGGGCGCCGGTCCCTTCCCCGGCATCGTCGTCATCCAGGAGATCTTTGGCGTCAACGCCGGAATCCGCGCCATGTGCGACGACTGGGCGAAGGCCGGCTTCATCGCGCTCGCGCCCGACATGTTCTGGCGGCTGCAACCCGGCGTCGAACTCACCGACAAGACCAAGGCCGAGTGGGACGAAGCCATCGGCCTGATGACGCGCTTCGACATCGACCCCGGCATCCGCGACATCGAGGCGGCGCTTCGCGCGCTGAGGGCACGTCCCGATTCGAACGGCAAGGCCGGCACCGTTGGCTTCTGCCTCGGCGGGCGCATGGCCTATCTTTCGGGAACGCGCACCGACACCGACGCCTCGGTCGCCTACTACGGCGGCGGCATCGACCAGTATCTCGGCGAGTCCCACGCCATCGCCCGGCCGATGCTGCTGCATTTCGCCGAGGAGGACGGCTTCATCGACAAGGCGGCGCAGGCGAAGATCCGCGAGGCGCTTTCCGGCCACCCGCGCGTGACGCTGCACTTCTACCCCGGCGTCGACCACGCCTTCGCGCGCGTCGACGGCACGCACCGGGACGAAGCCGCCGCCGGTCTCGCCAACGGCCGCACGCTCGATTTCTTCCGCGCGCATCTCGGCTGACCGAAGGATTTCCGATGGCGTATCGAATGGCGTTTCAGAAAACCGGCGGGCCGGAGGTGATCGCGCGGCAGGACTTTGCGCCCGCCCCGCCCGGCCCCGGCGAACTCGCGGTCCGCCACACGGCGATCGGGGTCAACTTCATCGACACCTATCACCGCAGCGGGCTGTATCCCGCGCCGCTTCCCGCCGCGCCCGGCATCGAGGCCGCGGGCGTCGTCGAGGCGGTCGGCGAGGGCGTCGGCGGCTTCGCGCCCGGCGACCGCATCGGCTATTTCACCGGAAAGCCCGGCGCCTATGCCACGCACCGCAACATCCCGTCCGCGCAGGCGCTGAAGCTCCCGGACGGCCTTGCCGACGACACGGCCGCGGCGGTGATGCTGAAGGCGGCGACCACCGAATATCTCGTCGAGCGCTGCGCGCGCCTGAAGGCGGGGGACACCGCGCTCGTCCACGCCGCGGCAGGCGGTGTCGGACTGCTGCTGGTGCAGTGGCTGAAGGCGATCGGCGTCCGCGTCGCCGCGACGGCCGGCTCGCCCGACAAGCAGGCGCTTGCCAAGTCGGCGGGGGCGGACGTCGTCTGCGGCTATGCCGAGGCAGCCGAGGCGGCGCGGGAGATGACCGGCGGCACAGGCGTCGACGCGGTGTTCGACGGCGTCGGCAAGACGACGTGGGACGTGTCGCTGTCGGCGCTCCGCGTGCGCGGGCTCCTCGCGAGCTTCGGCAACGCCTCCGGGCCGGTGACCGGCGTCGACCTCGGCATCCTCGCTGCCAGGGGCTCGCTGTTCGTCACGCGGCCCACGGTCGCGCATTACTATGGAACGCCGGACGAATTCCGTGCCGGTTCGGAGCGCTTCCTCGGGATGCTCGCATCGGGCAGGCTGAAAGCCGACATCCACCAGCGCCGTGCGCTCGCGGATGCCGCCCAGGTCCACCGCGACCTCGAGGCGCGCAGGACCACCGGCGCGACGATCATGCTTCCGGAGGCGTGACCTTCTCGATCCTGAGCACGCGCTCCGTGCCGCTCCGGTCCGGCCAACGGATCGTCTGCCCTTCGCTGAGCCCGATGAGCCCGGCGCCGACCAGCGAGAGGATCGAGAGCCTGCCCGCGGCGACATCCGCATCCGGCGGATAGACGAGCTCCACCGTGCGGCGAGCGCCGCTGCCCTCGTCGACGAAATCGACGCGCGCACCCATGCGCACGATTCCCTCCGGAAAGGCTTCGCGGCTGTGCACGGTGGCCCTCTCGATCTCGGTCAGGAGCAGCTCCGCGACCTCGGGAAGGCGCGCTTCGGCAGCGAGAGCGAGGTCTCCGAGCCTTTCGGCCTCGGAATCAATGAGATGAATCGGCGGACGCGCGGCGTCGGTCATGGAACGGATCTTTCTGACGGCATTTGGGGGAAAACGGCTGAACCCGCCCCGAACCCGTCGGGGCACGCCGTCAGGGCCCGGGGCTAGATGCCCGCCAGAAGCTGGCCTCCGCTACAGAGGCGGCGCGAGAGACTGCGTGTGTCCATGACCCGGATGCTGTCCGGACCCTCGGCCCGTGTCAACCGCCGAACACGCCGAGCGTCATCACGCCCACCGCGGGATCGACGATGCCCTCGTAGATCATCTTGAACGCGACGTAGATGATGACGAGGAGACCGATGTAGGCGATCCAGCGGAAACGCTCGATGTACTTGGCGATGATGTTCGCCGCGACGCCCATCAGCGCCACGGAGAGGACGAGGCCAACGATCAGGATGCCCGGGTGGTCGCGCGCCGCGCCGGCGACCGCGAGCACGTTGTCGAGGCTCATCGAAACGTCGGCAACCGCGACGGCCCAGGCCGCACCGACGAAGCTCTTCGCCGGACGGATGCCGGAATCCTCGTCGCCGGCGATCTCGGGCGAGCCCGGGGACTGCCCCTCGGCGCTTGCCGGGTGAAGCTCGCGGTACATCTTCCACGACACCCACAGCAGCAGCAGCCCGCCCGCGAGGATGAGCCCGACGATCTGCATGAGCTGGGTGACGACGAGCGCGAAGGCGATACGCAGCACCAGCGCGGCCAGCACGCCGATGGCGATCACCTTGCGGCGCTGGTCGGGCGGCAGGCCGGCGGCGAGCGCACCGACGACGATGGCGTTGTCGCCGGCCAGCACGATGTCGATCAGCAGCACCTGTGTGAACGCGGCAAGCGCTGCGGGCGATCCGATGTTGGAGAAGTCGTGGACGATGGCGGCCCAGATGTCGGCGGGGCCGCCGAAGCTGGTCGCCGCACTTGCGGCGCCTGCCGCGGAGAGGAGAAGGCTGATGTCCATCGGCCGCTAACGCTCCTTCGGCTTACTGGTTCATCGCCGCGAAGAAATCGTCGTTGGTCTTGGAATCCTTCATCTTGTCGAGCAGGAATTCCATCGCGTCGACGGTACCCATCTGCATGAGGATGCGGCGGAGCACCCACATCTTCGAAAGCTTGTCCTTCTCGACGAGCAGCTCTTCCTTGCGGGTGCCCGACTTGCCGACGTCGATCGACGGGAAGATGCGCTTGTCGGCGACCTTGCGGTCGAGCACGATCTCGGAGTTGCCGGTGCCCTTGAACTCCTCGAAGATCACCTCGTCCATGCGGCTGCCGG